>NZ_JAMBMW010000014.1:0-55203 GCF_024208055.1 Candidatus Nebulibacter yamunensis | reverse complement strand
TAATGTGGGTCGAGAAATTTATAAAGTCATTTAATGTGGGTCAGAAAATATTTATAGAGTCAATTAATGTGGTCCCACTTTGAGCGATAAAAGCGGGTTGGGGTGATTATGAAAGCGAGCCGCTACACTTATATCTCTCAATTTTATAATTAAATAACCAGTTGAGAAAATCAATACAAACCAGCGCTCTCATTGCAAAGTTTTTTTTTTTGCAGTTATCAGCTCAGTTTTAAATCTTTTAAAGCCCTCGTAGAGCCATCTTGACACCTTCTGGGTTATTAGCAATTGCCGTCAAATAGGATATTGCAGTTGCATCCATCTTGTTTTTTTCTTGTTCCCATTTTTCAACAGTACGGACTTTTAAGCCATATGTTTCTGAGAACTGACTTCGACTCATATTTAGTGTTTTTCTAATAGCAATGACATCAATACCGCTTTCAACTAAAAATTTATGCTTCACGCCATCAGCTTTGCCTTGTGCAATTTCAACAGCCTCTCTGGCTGATTGTTGTAATAGTTCATTAAAATTATTCATTTTTTTTCTCCTTTATGCGATTTGACCAAGTCATAAACCATCGCCTTTAAAATGTTTTTGGTTTCTTGCGAAATGTTGTCACGTTGATTTTTCGAATAGGCCAACAACATATATATAGGCATGCTTTCGTTGTAATAGTAATATAGAGTTCTCATTCCACCGCTTTTGCCCGTATTTTTAGCACGTTGCCATCGTATTTTTCTACAACCACCAGTGCCTTCAATAAGATCGCCAGAAAGTGGGTTTTTAGCAATGTGTTCTAGCATGTCTTCTATAGAGTCTTCATCAGCAATGCTTTTTGAAGTTTTTTCAAATGTATTGGTTTCTATGATTGACTGCCATTTAGCCATTATAAATAACTCCGTCATTACTATGGCTTAATTATAACCTTTTACAATTAAAATACAACCCTGTTGGGGTATACCTATTAAAGTAGCGTTATACCAACAAGAAAAAATATAAAAAAGTATTTTTACTATTTAATGCAATGGTTTATACTTTTTAGTAAATTAATCAAATAAGTATAAACATCATGGCTAAAAAGGAATTATGGACTCCAAATGAAGTTATAAATTTATTCAGAATTCAAAAAACCAAAACTGCATTATATAAAGATGAATCACATGGTTTAATTCCAGAAGCAAGTAGGATAGAAAGGGGTAAAACATATATTCGATCATGGATATTAAATGACTTACCTATTATTGGCGAAAAATATGGTTTTATAAAAAAACCTAAATCTCAAAAAATAATATCAATCTATACCCCTAAAGGTGGTGTCCTAAAAACAACATTTTCGTTTAATTTGGCTAGAATACTCGCATTGCATAATATTAAAGTATTAGTAATTGGTTTAGATGTTCAATGTTCTGTGACAAACAACCTTATAGTTGATCTTGAAGAAGAGATTAGTAGCTTAGATGAAATACCTCAATATTTTGGACTATATGATGCGACAAAGACAGATAAAAGTATTGGTATAGACAAATTAGTACTTCAATCAGATTTAAATAACCTCCACTTTATACCTGAGTCAACCTCATTAAATTTGTTAGAACAAATAATAAGAGATAAAACCAAAAGGGAATATTTTTTAACTAGACTTTTAAATCCAATCAAAAATAACTATGACGTAATCATTTTTGATAATTCTCCAAATTGGAACTTCTTAATTCAAAACTCCCTTGCTATGGCAACTGATGTTATTTCTCCAATATCCTGTGATATAGAGACATACAGATCACTTACGCAAAATATTGAAATGATAAATAATTTCAAATCTAATATGGACTTGGTTTGGAACAGCTTTACTTTAATACCAACAAAATTAGAACGCACTAAACTAAGCACTCAAATAGAAGCGCAATATAGAGGTCTTTTCCCAGACCTAATCACAAGCACATCTATTAGGGCAGCGTCAATTGGGCAAGAAAGTAGTTT
The DNA here is from genome assembly GCF_024208055.1 of Candidatus Nebulibacter yamunensis. NCBI lineage: Bacteria > Pseudomonadati > Pseudomonadota > Gammaproteobacteria > Thiotrichales > Francisellaceae > Candidatus Nebulibacter > Candidatus Nebulibacter yamunensis. The sequence goes on along the minus strand of NZ_JAMBMW010000014.1, from coordinate 53,228 downwards.
AGAAAAAGTTTCCGTTATTGAATATGATTCAAAATCACCTTTAGCTGATGATTATTATTCTCTTATGAGCGATTTATCGAAAATTATAGGTTTTTAAAAATGGCTATAGATGATAAAAAGCTAAAATCTTTTTTTGCAAAAAGCAAGCTTGGTGATATTTCGGCTTTAAAAAATCCAACACTGAGTCGAGTCAAGCCAAATGAAACAAAACTAATTAACAGTAAGCAAATGGTTAGAGCGAAGAGTTAGCTAATGGTAAGCAAATGGTTAGCGAAGAGTTAGCTAATGGTAAGCAAATGGTTAGCGAAGAGTTAGCTAATGGTAAGCAAATGGTTAGCGAAGAGTTAGCTAATGGTAAGCAAATGGTTAGCGAAGAGTTAGCTAATGGTAAGCAAAATGCTGGTATTTCAAAACCAATAAAACACACTATATCCGAGCTATCTGGAATACAATTTGATGTGATTATGTTTCTTTACAAACACATAATTGATGATAAGTTAAGAATAACAGATAAAGTCACTTTATCCCTTATAGGTTCTATTGTTAATAAAGATACTAATATTTTGAAAAACGCCATATCAAGACTTAAAAATGAGAAAAACTGTATTTCAATTTTTAAGCATAAATCAGGTCGAGGAGGTTGGTCACAATATCAAATTGAAAAGACTATGTATGATTCTATATATAGTACTAGTAATATTATAAATAAATCTAACAACCCAACCACTGAACCAAAACCAACTAACCCCAAAAAAGATGAACTAATTGAATTTATTAAACATCAAAATGAAAAAATAGCCGACCTGCAAAAATTGTTTTTGCAACCGCAGTCAAAAACCCATTCGGAAACAAAATTAGTTACTGTGACCGAGAACGAGAACGCAGAAACGACATCCCAAGTACCTGATCTTGAAAACTGGAGTGATCTTGATTATTCCTCTTTAGTCGAATTTGGTTTTACACAACGTCATGTTTCCCAAATCAAAAACTTCAATAAAAATTTCGATACTGATAACCAATTGACTGTTGACTGTGTTCAAGAGTCAATTGAACATTATGCTTGGGCGCTACGTAACCGCTTAGATGAGATGAAAAGCTATGCGCCCGATAACAACCGTCTGCGTGGATTATTAGGGGTGTTGAAAAAAGGTGGCAACTGGACAGAAGCTAATTATAAGTCACCTGACGATTTAGCGTTTGAGGCATCACTAAAAGCGAAAAAAGAAAGACTAGAAAAAATCAAAGCACAAAAAGAAGAAGTATTTAACGTTGAATTTGACCTTTGGCGTGAAGAACTTACTGAATCTGAACGTGCCGAGGTCGAAGAAAAGGGCGAGTTGCAAAGCAAGATGCCACCTCGTGCATTCAAAAACAAAGGTGACAACAAGCTTTATGTAGCCGCGCTTAAAACGTACTTTAAAAACAACGTCTACAAAGGATAATAGTATGATAAATCAAGCCATAAATCAAATTAAACATGATCAAGATAATCTTATATTTGAGTGGATTAATTCTGAAAAAATTTTACCTCAATTTGAATACGAAGATGAATCAGAATATAGTGGTGCTTGTCTAGTAAAAGTTGCAAGTGGGTTTATATTTCCTGCGGTATATTGTTATGACTCATGCGGTGGATATCGTTTTTGGTGGGAAACATTTGATGTTTTTAATAGTAGCCTAGAAGAAAGAGAAATAGAAGATAAGGTAACGCATTGGCAGTATCTTGATGAGTCTAAAAGGATATCTACTAACGGGTGGATTGATATAAATTTTGCAATACCAAATCAGTCACAAACAATATTTATAGCGATGAAGGATTATTGGTATTCGGATATTCGCTGTGATGTTTTCGATTGGAAGAAAAATTGTAGTAATGAGGATTTACCAATCGAGACAAAATATTGGATGCCGACTCCCATGGTTTGTAAAAAATAAATTATTGGATGTTTAATATGAATGAAATAAAACAAAATAATGACAGCTCACTTTTGGCAGAAAGATCAGTGATTGGCTCTTTAATCTTAGACAACGATGTTTATGACCGCATTAGTGATATTTTAACACCCCAGGATTTTTTTCACCCTGCCAATAAGTTAATTTACAAGCACATTCAAAAACTGGCAAATGATGGCAAAGCTTATGATATTGTAACGCTTGAAGAATTATTAGCCCAAGAAAGTTTAAGTGATCAGGTTGGTGGAATAGGGTATTTAGCGGAAATTGCCAAAGAGACACCGACTACAGTCAATGTCAAAGCTTATGCCGAGATTGTTAGAAACAAGGCGATTAAACGCAAACTTTCCAAGGCATTGATTGAAGCCAACGAAATGCTACAAGGTCAAGGCTTAAGTGAAGAAGATGTATTGGATAAGGTTGAACAAGCGGTTTTAACTGTACGCCAGGATATAGACAGTGGCGATAATGATTTTATTGCTGCAAGAGAGGTTATTCCACAAATTATTGATTATTTGGATGAGCTATCGGAAAAAGATGGCTTAGCCGCCTTGCCAACGGGTTTTATTGACCTGGATGATAAGCTGTGTGGTCTGCGTGAAGAACAGTTGATTATTGTTGCTGGACGACCAGCAATGGGTAAAACAACCTTTGCCATGAACATAGCAGAAGCCGTATTAACACAAACAGATAAATCAGTGTTAGTGTTCTCAATGGAAATGTCAGCTAAAGATATTATGATGCGTATGGCTTCATCATTAGGCTTTTTATCATTTTCGAAAATCAGATCAGCGCAACTCGAAGATAATGACTGGGCAAAGCTCACTTTAGCATTTACCAAAGTGGAGAATATGAAACTATCGATTGTTGATAAAGCCGCTTTAACACCAACAGAAGTTAAGCACAAGGCTCGTAAATTCAAACGTGAAAATCCTGACTTGGGGTTGATTGTTATTGATTACTTACAGTTAATGCAAAGTCCTGCGTATCAGAATAACCGTAACTTGGAAATATCAAATATATCAGGACAACTTAAAGCACTCGCCAAAGAGCTAAAAGTGCCTGTCATTGCGTTATCTCAATTGAATCGTGGTTTAGAAGATCGTAGCAATAAAAAACCGATGATGCGTGATTTAAGGGATTCTGGTAGTATTGAGCAAGATGCGGATGTAATTATGTTTGTCCATCGTGAAGAAGTGTATAAACCTGATGACCCTGATTTAAAAGGATTAGCGGATATTGTGATAGGAAAGCAGAGAAATGGTGAGATAGGAGAAGTTGGATTGATATTTAGAGGAGAGTTTTGTAAGTTTGTCAATAGAGAGTTTAGAGTCTATGAAGAAAGAATTGAAACTTAAAACTGTAAGTATGATATGTATTAGTTGTAGCGGCTCGCTTTCATAATCTGTATAAGTTTAGACTTGACCTGACAGTTGCCTATTTTTCAAACGTGGTGTTTAAAATCAAATGGAAATCAAAGAACTGACTTCAGTCACGTTCGAGCATCAATTTGTACACTTAATAATCCGTGCAGCACTAAACTATTTTGCAAAAGAAATTCCCGATTGCCAACGAAACAGGTCTTGATCTGGATATGATACTCAAACTCAAAAAAAGAAGTAAACCACAAAGCAATAGGTTACATTCAGAGATCATAACTCAAATTTCGGATTCCAATAAGAGACACAAAATGAGTCTTTAAAAATGTTCATTTGCTGTCATATGTAAAATAGCAGAAATGGGAATATCAATTGCTTTTATTATTATCGATAATGGTGCACCCATTTGTAACATGGTCATCGCTTCTTCTAGTTTGTGTTGATCTATCCACTGATGTTGATTATTTATTGTAACCATAATACAGCTCCTTTGCTTTTTTTGTCAAAAACGACACTTTGAAAAATAATATTATTTAATCGTATTTATAAAAAATCATCTCATATGACTTTTCAACTGAGGTATTCTCTTTTAATAAATCGTCAATCTTAATTTCTAAATAATTTGTTATTGCTAATAACGTCAATATGCTAGGATTACATTTGCCATTGATAATCTTACTGACTGTTCCCGTTGATATAGCCAGTTCTTTACTTAACTCAACACTATTAACGTTATTTTGATACATGTAGATTTTAAGGTTTGTGCGAATAAGGTTTAATATCTCGGGATAAGCATTTATTTCAGTAACGTTTAAATGATTGATTTCCTTATTCATGATCGCTTAATTTCCTTTATTCATCAATAAGTACATTTTAATTTAATAGAATAATTTATACAACAAAAATTGTTGAAATAAAATAACATGATTGATATTATAAATTTGAGTCATTATTAAGATACGACTCATTTCTTAATCGCAACCTTATTTCCCCAACAAAAAAGTATTGACTTAATTAGCTGGTCGAGTAAGCCAGAATGGCTTACCCTCCAGCTTCTCATAGAACCGAAGGTGCGGTTGTAACTAAGAATAAAAAGTAAAGATAAAGAGAAGTTGAAGATTATTCTATAAATCAGGTTTTTTTTCGTTATCCTCATTAGTTTGGTCAAGCTGTGTTGGTTTGTTGCTTTCAATTGTGCTAACAAAAAAAGAAAAATATCCATTTGGCATACCAATACCATGATTAAAGCTAGATTTATCTATAACTTTTGTGTTTCCAGCTATTTTATTAACAGCATTATAAGCTACCGTACAACAGTTATTACCAAACAAGGTATATCCATTATCTGCTTGATCTTCAAAATATTTTACAATTTCAAATTTAGTATTTATATAATCGGATTTATTATCAATTTTCTTGACTAATGTACAAACAGTTGAATCATAAAGTGCATCATCTCGTACCACAGCTTCTCTTTTTGAAGAAAAACTTTTTCCTTCATCATTATCTTGATAAAAACCTTTAGTCTCAAAACCCTTTAAAAGTAGTTTTTCTCGATCACTTGTTTCTTTATAACCAGCAGAAATAATAGAGCAATGTCTATATACACTGCCATCAATTCTATCGTCTTTAACTTTAATGTAGTTATTATCTATGTTTGAACTACCAGAAACCGGATTTATCATTTGTCTTAGTCCACGATAAAGTCCTTGTTTCCATTTTTCATAGGCTTCAGAGGCATAATAAATCGCTATCGCACTTGAACCAATTGCTGAAGTTGAGCTTATTATTTTCAAAGGGGTTGAATGAGTCGAAAAAGAAACAAGAGATGACACTAAAGAGCCCGAGATAGCTGCTGCTACCTTAGATTGGTCAATTCTCTCGACTAATTCTGGAGATAAGTCTCTCGTGCAAAAAAATACACCATATTCTGTATTTTCTGATGAAAATCCTAGTTCCAATGATGCAATACACGTTAATGTAATAAGCACAGCTTTTTTATTCATAGTCTATACTCACAGATTTAATTATTTTTCTTTTGTTTTCTACAGTCATACTTAATTCCATATTTTTGTATTTCTTATATCCAACAGTAATTTTTTCTGATTTTTTGAAAAATAAGAGGTCTGAATCACTATTAGTTATTATTTTGTTATACAAATCAGAAATCTCTATATAAGGAATTTGATTTATATCTATGAATTCTTTGGCATAATCAGTGATCATCACATTATCAGTAAGATTTACAATTTTAACAGATGTGCTATCAATATTAGATGAGGCAAATGAGTACAAACTAATTCCGAGTATTGGTAGAAGTAGTATTTTTTTAATTTTATTCATGATTTAACCTTCATAACAGCCACTTGTTTAATGTTCCTATTTTATTTATTAATTTAATTTTTAGCAAAAATAATTTTGTAATAAATTGTTGTTTTTTAAAATAAAAAACAATATTATAATAATCTTCTCAATCTCAATCTCAAGCGTCACTGGACCGTCTTGTTATTTTGTTTCGATATGCACAAACACCTTGTCGATCTCAGCTATTTTACCGTTAACTTTCTCGTAATTGGCATAGGTCAAATATACAGGCTTATTTCAAGATTGTGCTTTCTTTAGTTTTTGCAGGGTTCCTTGTCTTGGATGCTCATTTTTTCTTCTGTTTTGTTTGATTAACTTGTTGTTGCGGCTTTGTTTAATTTTGTCTAGTTTTTGACACATGATTTTTTAAGAATGTCTAAGTCGCTATCATTTTCAATTCGATTTGTTTTTATCACTACTTTCACTTGATTCCTTTTGGTTTAATCCGTCACAACTTCTTTATTTTGAAAGCATCTACTGCATCACAGGCTTTTTTACATAGCATTGTATAATTAGGTTTTGCTTTTTCGTGGTCGGGTAAAGATTTAAGCTTGGCTTTTAATGCTCTAGCACCAACTTCGGTTTCTAAAAACTTTTGAATGTTCATCGTAACTCCTTAAATGAGTCCTTTGAGTATTGATAGTCATCAATACCAGCCTTTAGCTTATCCAATCCATACTTAAACACTTTTACCATACCATACTTCCTTATTGCACTTTGCAGTTGAGTCTTATTCTCATACAAGAGCCCTGCCGCAATTTTTTCAAATGCAACACGCTCACCATTGAAATACCAACGATTGTTGTGTGTATTATTGATATAGTATTTCAGACTAATTCCAAGCAAGCGCTGGTTGCCCATTTTTCTTCTTGGGTTCGTTAAATATCACTCAAAAACCTCTTTAATTTATTATATTCTTTAGTAATTAATACACCACAGTTACTGTATGTACTATATGTGATTAAGGGATTCTGGCTGTGCTTAATAAGCAACATCCTCGACTTCCTAAAGAAAGGAGATTCCCGCTAATAAAGTTCATAGATACGAGAGCTTTATAATTTTTAGAATAGGAATTTAGGTAAGTAGTTTTTATTTTATTAAATATTTGTTCTTTGGTAATATTAGCCAATTATGATACTTGATGTTATTGTGGAGTGAAGCATTATGGTTTCTTATGCAAGAAAATATATATTGCTGTTTGTTGTTTTTATCATAACACCAATAAGTATTGGATTTGCGGAAAAATTTGCCAGCCAGGAATATAAAAATGAAGTATTTAAAACATTTAATTTAAAATCAAATCACAATTTAATCGTTTTAGATATCCAAGGATATCAACAGTCTACCGATTATACATGTGCACCAGCTGCGGTTATGAGTATCTTAAAATATTATGATATATTAAATGATCAAGACTTAAATATAACCACTGAAAATAAAATAGCACGTGAAATGGGAACATCACCAGAAAAAGGAACAACTCCACAGCAAATAGTGGATTGGTTTAATAATAATGGTTTTGAGGCACATTATGGCGTAAATGGCACTATTGAAATGCTTCAGGATAATTTAAAAAAAGGTATACCAACATTAGTTGAATGGATAGACTGGGGTGGACATTGGGTTGTTGTTGCTGGCTATCAAAGTCTTGGTAACCATTATAGTGATAATAAAGACACTATATTTTTTGCTGACCCAGAAGCGCATGATAATAATCTTGAGACAATTTATGGGTTAACGTCATTTAACCCAGATAGATTTTTTGCGATGTGGTTTGATGCTCAGTATTTTAATCCCGGCAATCTTGTTAGAGGCATATATATAGTCGCAGTACCTAAAAAGGTTTAAACATGTATGGATAAAAAAATTACTTTGAGTGAACATTACGTATCTAATGTTATAGGTGTTATTTTGCCAAGTGTAGAGCTAATAAAATGCAGTTCTGATGACCAAGCTATCTTAAGTGCTGCTATGATTATAGAAAGTGAAATATTGAACTTATCTAAGATTATATATGAAAACACTGTATATTAATAGTTGGGCACTATATAAAGCACATACAGAAAATTTTATTGGTGATCTTAATTATTATCATGAATTCTGTACAGGGTATAAATCTCTAGATATTTTTGCTGGATACGGACGATTGACTAACCCCTTAAGCAAAATGAATATTGATATCGATGCCCTTGAAATAGAACCTAATTTCATGAAATTTATTACTTTAAGTGAGTCTAAAAAGCATTTATGCAACATTTTGGACTTTAATCCTAATACGACCTATGAACGTATTATTGCAGGATTTAATTCTTTTTGCCTATTACAAAAAGACCATGATATTGAATTGTTTTTTAAAAAATTATCAGATATTTTAAATTATGGAGGAAAAATTTCATTGAGTTATTATCCGATTTTAAACTGGGATGATCCTTCGGAGGATGAATTTAATTATGAAAACCGTGTTGTCAAGTATTCCTCAAGTTACACTATAAAAGGTAATAAAGCTGTGTGGTCTGATTTATATCAAATAGAAGGTAAAAAATATCAATTTGATTACCCTGTCAGAATATATAGATCAGAACAAGACTTGTATAAATTCTATAAGAATTTAGATTTAAAGTTAGTTGATATTGTTAAAGATTATAATATGAAGAATATTTCTATCCCTGGATGGATTGATTATGTTTTTGAGAAAAAATAAATTTATTTTTTTCTGGAGTATATGGATAGTTTTTTCAACTCCGACTTTTATTTATCCAAAAGAAAATGATGTTAATGTATTGGTTTGGTATGGATATTTTGATGATCCGCCTGGTGTAGTCAAAATAATTGAGAATAAGTGTAATGTCAAATTTTCGCATGACATTTATTATACAAACAGTGAAATTCTAAATAGAATGAGCAAAACTGATAAAGATGAATATGACATTCTGATTTTTTCAGAAACAATATACAAACCCATGGAACGATATATATCAAAAAATGGGATAAATTTGATGAATGAAGTAGAGTTGTATCACCCTGCAATAAAGAAGCACTATTTGAGTCAACATTTTCCAAAGAATGTTGGGTATTTTGTTCATTCATTGACTGGCTTTTTATATGATCCAAATGTTTTAAATATAGCAAAAGGAGAATCATTCAAGGAAATATTTACTAAAGCAAATGATAAAATTATTGTAATGCTAGATGATCCAGTTGAAATATGGAATTTGATTAATACCAGTGAATTTGGATATGGTTTAATTAACGAATCAAAGAATGTAGTTCCAGGTTCATTAAACTTTAACAATTTTGAAAAATTAATGCAACATACGGATGTTTATATTGCAAATAACAATAACCAATTGTATGACAGCAAAAGATTTGCTGGCGCATTTATATGGACTGGTTCATTTGATGCTTATGCAAGTTACCATCCTAAGAAAAAATTTGAATTATATATTGATCCTAAAGTGTCTTATATTAGTTCTGATTTAATAGTAGCAATGAATAATAAACCAGAAACAAAATGTGTTATCAACGAAATAATGTCTTCTGAAGTAATGAGGTATGTTCTAGCGGATACGCAATATTTCACACCCTTTGGACGTACATATGAAATTAAGCCAGGGATGTATAGTAAAATTTATGGTGATATAACAAAACGACTGTATGAGTTAAAATGGTTACCAAGCGTTTCTGATGCAGAGTATACTGAGCTGGAAAATAATTGGTCTGATATACAAGTTAAAATATCAAAACTTAGATCGCAAAATGACATCAATTAAATCAATATATGATGTAGTTAAAAAAATTGATCGAAGCCTATTATTTTCAGTTCTTATTCCTGTTTTGATATCATTGTTTGTTTTACTTATTTTTTTCCATAGACAACAAAAAATACTGATGGCTAGCAATGGCAGTTTAATATCATCGAATATAAAAACCTTAAAATCTAATATATCAGAAAAGCTAAGTATAATTGCAACTTCAACTGATTTTAAAACTTATTTACGCTCAGGAGATATTACAAGGAAGAAAATATATGCTGCTTTTAACCTGCAGATGAACTCATTGAATACTCCTGAAATAAGTGGCATACAGATTTATGATAATAGCAATCAGCCTATTTACTCAAGTGGAGGGGAAAGCGAATATTTTGCTGATGTTCCGATTTGCTATCTAGATGACGAATTAAATAGCGAACATGGTAATTGCACATATACATTTAAAATATACTTTAACAGTTTGGCTATAACCAAGGGTTTGAATAAAATAAATCCAATGATTACTACAGGGGTGGATTATGAACAAGATTTTTTTAGTGATAAAAAAATTGGCAAATTTTCAATAACTAGACATAATCAAATGCCACTTCGATTAGATGTTCGTAATCAAGTAGATAATCATTATCTAGTAACATTATTTTTATTTTTAATTATGGGTTGTTTTATCTACTTAATTATAACCATAAGAATTAAAAGAATATTTAATTTTGCAATTTCTGATCCAATTCGAGAAATAGTAAATACAATAAAATCAAGTGATAAAATTGATGTGTTACATAACTTAGACTATATAGAGGAATTTAGGTACCTCATAACAGAAATTAGAAAGAGGGATGATAAGATTAAATCGACGAAGGAAAATGAAAAACTAGCTGAAATGGGTAAAATTGCTACTCAAGTTGCTCATGATATTAGATCTCCCTTAATGGCGTTGAATACCGTGATTGAAAGCTATGAATTCGAAAAAAAGTATAAAACTATCATTATGAATGTTACTCATCAGATACATGATATCGCAAATAATCTCTTGAGTGAATATAGAAAGGATCAGGAAAGAATGATTGAATCTGTATATGAATGTGTTTCATTTGTGATAGATACTATTAAAATTAGGTTTAAAGATGACAAAATAAAGCTGGAAGTTGATTTTATCAATAATTCTTATGGAATTATGATTGATATTAATAAAAGTGATTTCATTAGAGCAATTATGAACATTGTAAATAATGCTTGTGAATCAATATCTAAGGCAGATGGTGTTGTAAAGTTATCAGTTGAACTTTTAGATGAAAATATACAGATAGCAATTACTGACAATGGTATAGGAATGACTAGAGAGCAGATTGAGTGTATTTATAATAAGGATATAAAATCAACTAAATCAGGCGGTAGTGGTTTAGGTGTAGAATATGCAATAAATAAAGCAAATGAGTGGGGTGGTAAGTTCTTTATAAATTCAGATGGGATCAATCATGGGACTAAAGCAAGTTTTATTATTCCTGTAAGCAAATATCAAACAATATTTGTAAGTAGTATCTCAATATCAAATCATAATGTTATTTTAGATGATGATATCTTAATTCATGATATCTGGTTAGATAAAGTAGATGGGTTGAAACCAAATCAAATTATAGTCCATAGATGCTTCTGTGGAGATGATTTAAAAAACTTATTATCTTCATTTAGTAAAGAAACACTTAATAATACTCATTTTTTTATTGATTTTGATCTCGGCAATGAAAACGGGCTTTCAATCGTTGAGGATTTTTCTATTGCAAAAAATACAACTTTAGTGACTTCAAAGTACAATAATGAATCAATAATTATTAAGTGTGAGCAACTTGGTGTTAATATTCTGCCTAAACCTATACTATCAATCGCTAACATTGAATTTGATTATAAAGCTGTAGATAAAGAAATTATCCTTATAGATGATAATATCAATTTATGTGAGTCTTGGCGTTTGCTTGGACACAAAAAGGGCATATGTGTCCATGTTTTTAATTCATTTAGAGAATTTGAGGTTGTTTGCAGAAAATACAATACATTGATTCACGTATACATAGATTCAGACTTAGGGATAAATACTATTTCTGGTGAGTACTGCGCTAAAAAATTATTTGACGAATATGGATTTCAAAAAATTACTTTGGTTACGGGCAAACCTAAATTAATGTTCAAAGACATGTATTGGATTAAAGATATTAAATCTAAAATAATACCATTTACCTAGCCTTGACTACCTAATATGATTATACTCATTGTTAAAAAAGTGAGCATATCATAATTTGTACTAATGATGGAAAATGCTAAAGTTCACATTATAGATGATAATTTTAAATTTTGTTTTACTTGGAAGGGTCTGCTTGAAAAGCAAGGCTATAGCGTAAGTATCTATCAAAATAGTGACAGTTTTTTTTCTCACTACAAGCCAAATAATCCTGAATGTTTTATAATAGATTTGCATTTAGGGAATGAATCTGGTGAACAATTATTTTACAGGATAAAGAAAAGTGGAATTTCAGCTCCGTGTATTTTTTTCTCTGGGTATGCAACAATAGAGCTTACTGCGCAGCTTATGAAAAATGGAGCTTTTTATTTGATAGAAAAAAATACACATCCAAAAAATGTGCTTCAAGTTATACAAGATGCGCTATGCTCCAATGAGAAAAAGAATAACCTTAGTATCAAACTATTAACAGAAAGTGAATATAAAGTTTATAAAAGAATGGTAAGTGGTCAATCTGTTGAACAAACAGCATCAGAGCTGTTTATATCTAAACGAACTGTTGAATTTCACAGAACAAATATTTTTAGAAAACTGGAAGTTAAATCAGTTAAAGAAGTTATTCTTAATAGCAAAGTTATGCTTTAGATATTGTGTGGTCAGGTTTTCTGCACCATAAAACAGGGGCAATTTTCAAAGGTAAATTAATTGTCTTTTCATTGTTATTTAATAATTGAATGGTTAATGATTCATGTTCTATTTTCGTTACATAACCAAAATAGTTAGTTTTATTTTCAGTTACTATAATGCAATATTTATTTAGAGTGTCGTGCATGTTTTCACATATTTGTCCAGCGACCAAATCGCCGTTAGAAAAAAAATCATCTGTAGTATCAAAACTTATAGATAAGTATAGGGAGTTTCTATGATTTTTCATAAATAAAAATAGTTCGTCGTTTATGGAATTGTCATTAGAGTTTTTATCATCATAACTTATCAGAAGTGGTGGAGATCCGATCCCTTTATATAGCCATTCTTCTGAAATTAACAATGAGTATAATTCTTGAGCTTTTTGACATATTAATTTAGCACCTTTTTTGCTTAAACCATGAGCACGATCGGTTTCCCATGTTCTTATTGTATTAATGTTAATACAAAATATTTTAGCAAACTGATCCTGACTTAGTCCTAAAAAAGCTCTGATCATTTTAATGCGTTGACCTTTTGAGATTTGAAGTTCCATACAGCCTTAAAATACATAAATATGTATTTTTATATTGACATTATAATTTTTCTTTGGTAGTTTTGATTATACTTGAAAAGATGATAATAAAAAGTCAGCTATTCAAATTTTTGCGGTTATCCGCAGTAGGAATGATTGTAAAAAGTTGTAAACTAATGAATGAAATTACAGACTCAATTAAGGACTCCACCAAAAGTTTGGCGACCGAGGTGAAGCCCTAAGTAAATAACTGATCAGAGATCAGCGTGTCAATAATAGATGATATTTGCTTATTCGTAAATACATCTGCTCGATTCGCTCTTCTTTGATTTTAAAAGTTAAAAATTTAAATCTTCAAACCAGATAGTTTAAGGAGTGGTTTTGAAACACAAGTTGGTGGCAATAGAAAAGGATTTGCACAGGTTGTTAAAGCAGTACTGTCTTGACTATTCCCTGACACTGTTTGAAGCAACAACCAAAATTATTGGTAAGCATTTAAATAACAATGGCTACATAGATGATGAGAATAGGAATATTAAAACTGAATAAAAGTAATAACAGTGATGTTAAAGTTAAAGAGGGAAAACCCATGAAACATAGCAACTTAGTATTAAAATTATCTATTGCATTAACTGGTGCAGCCTTGTTATCAGCTTGCGGTGGCGGAGGCGGTGATAGTGGTAATGAATTTCAAATTGGTAGTGTTGGTAATCCAGTACAAATCACAGTGACGCAAATGTCAGCTAGTGTGACAGGTATTAAAGTTAGTAATAATGCAGATGGCTCTACAGGATATTTATTCTATACAGGTCCAGATTCTGAACAATTTCAAATTTATGACGGTGTAAGTGATACATCATGGTGTAAGCCAACTTTTTGTAAGAATACATGCCAATCTGGTGCGTTGGGTCGCTATTCAAGTTGTTATATTTATGTGAATGCTAAGGTCACTGACTATGGACATACTATAAACGATACAATGAGTATCACAAATGGTAACACAGTACATAGTTTTTCCTTATCAAATAAAGGGCTACTTTACGCATTAGATATAAATGGTTATGTTTACGCTAAAACAGATGATAGTAGTTGGGCAGAGGTTCCATCTCCGCCTAATGTAACTCATCACATTCATACTATTGCGCTTGACAATAACGGTATTATATTTGCCGGCTATGATGGTTATAACCATATACTCAAGCTAAATATATTTTCAAAAGGTTTTGATGATATAGGCATCCCAAATACGTCACTTACCGCTGTGAATGCCTTGGCTTTTGATGCAAACAACAAATTATATGTTGCAGGTAGTGGAAGTAATCATATTTATTCGTATAACAAAGGCTGGCATGATGAAGGTTTAGTTGATAATGCGATTACAGGCATTAATTATCTTAAATTTGATAATGCAGGTAATTTATACACACAAGCTGACACAGCAACTAATCATGATGTATTTAAGAAATTTAATGGTGTTTGGAATAATTTAGGTAATCCAAATGCTAATTCTGTATTCACTGCTTTTGATGTTGATGGGCAAGGCAATATCTATTCTGGTATCACTGGCAGTGGAAGTATGTATATGCATACCGGAGGGGCATGGAGCACTAGTGGTTTCATTAAAGATACCACTAGCGTTCCTACTGCGATTAAGGTACTCAGTAATTTAAATTTATTTGCTAGCATTGGTAATGATGGTGATATTTACACAAAAATACTGGGTGGGGGCTGGAGCCTTGATGGTTCCGCAACAGGTAATACGTCAACGGTTATTGGCTTAAGCGTTGGTAGTCAGTTGACGGTTACTCAAAGCTAATAGAGTTTATAGGCTTGGTAGTGTGATATGAGCGAAATACATGATGTCAGATTCGTTGCCAATATCTTAGGGGACAAGATTATGGCAGCGCTTGCTGATAGCAACGTAATGGATGTTTATGTTAACTCAGATGCTAAACTCTGGGTTGATTCTAAGTTAGATGGCAAGCATTGTGTGGGGGATGTTGATCTTGAGCATATTCGTCATGCCATGAAGGTGCTTTGTCAATATCGTGGCTATTATCTTAACGCGGATTCACCAAGTCACACGGTTGAAATGCCTCATCTTGCACCATTTGATGGTGCAAGATGCAAATGTATTATTGAGCCGGCAGCACCTGCACCATGTATGGTTATACGGCGGCATGCTAAGACGGCATATCCACTTGAAGACTTTGTTCAAAAGAGGATGGTTACGGTTAAACAAGCAGAGTTTTTACGTGCATGCATTCGCTTGTATCGCAATATTTGCGTTATTGGGATTCCACAGTCGGGTAAGACTGCTTTAACGTCAGCATTAATCAATGAAATTGCAAAAGTAGGATGTGCTGATGATCGTGTTCTGATCCTTGAGAGCACGCCTGAAATTAAGGTTAATCTTGAAGATAAACAGTATTTACAGATGAATCCACTGTCAATGCAACAGCTGGTACAGGCGACAGCTCAAATGCGACCCAATCGTATTGTTGTTGGTGAAGTAACAGACCATTCAGCACACGATATGCTCAAATCATGGAATATAGGTTGCTCAGGTGGTATTGCAACTTTTCATGCCAAAGACGTGCATGCGGCACCTTTGCGATTAATTGAGCTTTGCTGTGAAAAAGGTATTGAACCACCGATTGCGTTAATTAACACGGTAGTGGATGTGATTGTGCATATGATCAAAGATCCATCACACCCATATGGAAGGAGGGTTGCAACGATTGCAGAGCTGAAAAGCTATGACTATAACAAAAAGATTTTTAATGTAGAACCAATAAACTTTGGAGAGAAGAACAATGAAATTAATAAAGGGAATTAAAATAATGGTAGGATCAAAAGCGCAGCTGAGGGATTTTTTTGCACTGAAGTTTAGCAGTACTGTTAAGACAAGTACTAAAATATTTGTTTATGTGCTGACATTTTTAAGTTTTGGCACAGTTTTTGCAAGCACAATCGGATCAGGACAATTTGGTTGGGAAAAAGTACTTAAAACAATTGCTGATAGTATTTCAGGACCAGTAGCGTTATCGATTGGCATTATTGCTGTCGCCGTATCTGGTCTTGCAATTGCGTTTGTTGATTTGCAAAGCGGTGGAAAACTATTTGTTAAAGTATTGCTTGGGCTATCAATCGCATTTACTGCGGGCAGCATTATTTCAACCTTTGGTTGGTCAAGTGGTGCAATTATCCTTTAATAGCAATAGATATTAAAATTTAGTGCTGAAGGTTTTGGGAGATAGATGATGAGTATATTATATGACTGGCCAGTCCGTAAGGCGTTAACGCAGCCAGTATTAACAATGGGAACTGAAAAATCGTTATTTACTTTGAATTTCATATTTTGTTTGTGCTTTGTATTAGGCACGCGTCTGACCTGGCCAGCCTTCTTCGCTATACCTTTATTTGTCATTGTACATGGGTTATGTATGGCAGCAAGTAAGCATGATCCTCGAGGTGTTGAGGTATTTAAACGTTCAACACGACACACACAAGGATTTTTCCCAGCACTACCTGGTTTGGCAAGTAACTATAGTCATCGCTTTAACTCGTTTCCAGAAATCGATTTAATAAAGAAAGGATCGTAAGTTAATATTGGGTGGAGATATTAATAATGTCAGAGTATAAATTTAAAGGCTTAAAACTATTAATTACAGCAATAGTCCTAGCTTGTGTATTCGTAGTGGTTTCATTTGTTATAACAAGCCCAAGTGCTGCGATAAATAAACAAGAAAGCTCTGCGGCGGATGGTGTAGTTCTTAATATGTCTTTGTATCAAGTTACAGAATCATTTACTCTCTCATTGATCAAATCGAAACTCCCTAAAGATCAGGTGACGATCATGGGTAATATTGGCTACCTTAATTTGCAAAACAATAAAGAAATCAGCTTATTTGATAACTTTAGCAATCAAATAGATTCGTTAACTACTATTAGCTTAATACGTCATTTGGCAGCATACACACAATGGAATAAGAGCACTCCATTTATAACCACTACTTTCATTCCTTATATTGATCATATCCAAAAACAAAAAGATGGTGATATGGCAATAACACCAAAATTGGTTCAGGTAGGCAGTTGGATAAACATAATACCAACGATTAGATTAACTAATTACGACATAACACTAGCTTTATCACTAGTGAGTAAGGCAGTTAATAATCAAGCTAGTGCTCATTTAAGTGATCTTCAAATTGGCAAGCCAAACATCTCTGAAAGTAACATATCATCTGAGTTTACTGTGAAGAATGGACAAATTGCATTTATACAAATGCAAAGCGCGCAAGCAGGGCAAAAATTATTACTAGTTATTCAGCCTGAAATGGTTAAAAAAATATAACAAGGGAAGGGAGTAATTAATGGGCATTTATACATAATCACCAAACACACTTCATAGATTAAAAACAAAACAGCTTAATACGACCGTTTTAAATGGTTTGGTTATACTCAATCTAAATTTTAGAGAATGATTAAAAAATATGCACAACTTAAGGGCTAAAAATGAAGCGAAATAAATATGTTGGATTGGCTGATAAGTTAGGTTACGCCTTTTTAATCGATAACGTTATCGTGATGAAAGATGGGGCGTTGCAAGCCGTATTTCGTTTTCATGGTGATGATGTCGCATCCGTCGTTGATGAAATGCGTATTGCTTATTCTCTTCGCTGGTCAGAAGCGGTGTGCAATATTTGGAGTCGTAACATTATGATCGAACATGATGTCATTCGCACGCAGGCTGAAAATTATTCTGATGATCAGGTTTTTCCTGCAATTGTTCCGGCTTTAATTGACCAGGAAAGGCGTTATCAATTTGATCACACTGGAGATATTTACGAGTCTTTAACGTATGTGGCAATCACTTTTAAAGAAGATAAAGAAATCTCTAAAGCTACCAAAAAGTTTATCTATAACACCAATGACCAAGTGAGAGATAAAACACCTAATGAGCGATTAAGTGATTTTAATAATAAGCTTCAGCTATTTATGAGCTTTGTGGCATATGGCAATGAAAGTAAGTTTGCTCGTTTAAATGGTGATGAGTTAATGCAGTATTGCCATTTATGCATCACCGGCAAGCGTCAATTGATTGCAGCACCTGATCAAAATAACTTTTTAAATTTGTACTTAGCACGCGATCCTTTCTTAGCGGGTCATCAACCGATGATTGGTGATAAATATATTAAAACACTGACGATTGATCAGTATCCGATGAAATTGCAGCCAATGATGATGCACGTTCTTAACACAATGCGCATGCCTTTTCGTTATCATACTCGCTTTTATGTGCTTTCCAAAGAGCAGGCAAAACGGCAGTTAAAAAAGATACAACGTACCTGGTCATCTAAAGCGATTGGCATGAAAGGTGTTATTGTCCAGGCTATTGGCGGTAGTCCTCAACTTGATGAAGATGCACAGGGCAAAAACTTAGATGCTCAAGCCTGTATTACAGAGAACGAATCCGGTGAGATTAAGTATGGCTTTTATAATGGCTGTATTGTCTTTATGCACGAAGACATTGTTGAACTTAATCGCGTTGTGAGTGATTTTACCGATGTTATTACTAACCTTGGATTTTTAATTCGCAATGAGCGTGCAAATGCTACGGAAGTTTATTTAGGCAGTATTTCAGGGCATGGTATGTATAACTGTCGTATTAATCTACTGGATTCCATATCATGGGCTTATCAGTTGCCACTGTCATCTATCTATGCCGGGGAGCGTTATTGTCCTAGCCAATTATATCCTGCGCATTCTCCAGCGCTTTTATATGCAGTTACTGATGGTAGTAATGTCTATCGCTTAAACCTGCATGTCAGTGATGTTGGACACACGATGATTTTAGGACCAACAGGCGCAGGTAAATCAACATTATTAGGCATTATGATGTCGCAGCACTTAAAGTATCCAAATGCGCGTGTGGTGATTTTTGATAAAGATAGCTCACATAAATATTTTACTCGATCACATGCAGGCAAATATTACTCACCTGAAGATTTAAAAACCGCTAAATTAACCCCTTTTGCTGCCATTAATGATGATTATGGTTTTGAGATTATCCATAAGTGGTTATGTGACACGTTTGAGATCAATGGTGTACAGATGGAGTCAACTCGTCGCACGATTGTTAAAGAATCACTGACAAATTTAAGATCACTGCCAAAAGAGGAGTGTAAGTTCAGTAATCTTGAGTTTCAGGAGCAGGAATTACGCAATGCCTATATTGCTTTAAAAACCAGTATATTTGGGAGTTTAATGGATGGAACTTCAAGTGATTTATTTACCTCATCATTACTGGCTTTTGATATTGGCGAAATATTAAAGTTACCCGAGCATTTATTTATTCCCATTATTGAGTGCCTAAATGCACAAATTGAGCTTTTATCAACGTCTTTACATCCTTGTTTACTTGTTATGGAAGAAGCATGGCTGTATTTGGACACCCCAATTTTAGAGCGCAAGCTTAAAGACTGGTTAAAAACACTGAGGAAGTTTAATGTCTCGGTGATTTTTGTATCGCAATCATTGTCAGATGTCTCTAAGAGTGCCATTACTGAGGTCTTAAAAGAATCCTGTCCAACTAAAGTTTATCTGCCAAATGCTGAAGCCATTTCAGCAGAGGTTAAAGCACAGTATGAAGTTTTTTCATTAAATGCCAAAGAAATATCACTGATTGCCAATGGAACACCAAAAAGGCATTACTACATTTCACAACCGACAGGTAAGCGTTTAATTGATCTGAATTTAGGCGAGCTTGCTTTGGCATTTTTAGCGGTTAGCAGTGAACCTGATAGAGCCTTGTTTGATCAATATTATCGCGAGGATGATCCAATGTGGATGGTGGAATATCTAACGGCAAAAGGGTTAAAAGATGCTGCTGATTTTGCCAAGCGCACATACATAGCACATTCAGTTGAAGAGAGTTTGTCATGAAGAGTAAACACATTTTTTTAACAGTGGGTTTTTCTGCTATTTATTTACAGTCATTTGGCTTTGGTGGGGATGTGGTAATTGATCCAACTAACCTTATTCAAAATACTTCATCTGCACTAAACAGTGCGAGCAGCGTTGCCAATCAGATTGAGCAGTTGAATAACCAGCGTATTATGCTGCAAAACTCCGATTTAAAGACGCTAACTGATTACACCAATGCAGCCAACACAGTTGGCAATATGGCGTCAACAGGTGAGGCATTAACCTATTCAACCGAGCATATTAATGAACGCTTTAATGATGTCTTTGGAGATAAGAAAAAAGGTGATGCGCAAGATCAGACAAACAGTCGTATGAAGACGGTCTTAGATACGACGAAGGGCACTTTAAATTCAACCAAAAAACAAATGGGCTACATGGCTGAGCAAGCAGATGGTTTAAATCAGATTGTCAATCACTCTAATTCAGCGCAGGGCACGAAAGCGGTATTGCAAGGTACGAATCAGCTGCTGCAAGCAAATGCCGCACAACTGCAATCAATAAACCAGTCGTTAAACCAGATGCAATCGCAACAAGCAACCATTGCCGCAGCGAATGCCTCACAGGAAATGGCAGCGACTAAAGCTGATCAAAAATTCATAAATTATGAATTAAAGAAACCACGCTATGAGGCGGATGATAAATTTAAAACCATTCCTGATTTCTCAACGAATTAAAAAGGATCATTTACATGGCAGATGTTCAAGTACTTAATACGATAAATCAGGAGTTTCTAACGGGCTTTCAGCAGTCCATGCATGAGATATTCCTAGCAGGCAATAACCTTGCTTACTGGTTAGCCTATATCACCATATCCTTCACCACTTTGATGATGATTTTACAGGGTGAGGAGATAAATAAACTGTTATCCAAATTAACTCAGATGGCGATATTGTTTGGCATGTTCTTTACGTTAATTGAGGTGTGTGGCTCATGGATTCCAGCGTGGATTAATGGCTTTATGCAAACAGGTGCCAAAGCAGGGAACTTATCTGGTATTGATCCTTCTTCTGTTTTTGATCAGGGATTTTATTTAGCCTCCAGTATTTTTCAGGTAGCAGGCAAGATGGGTATTACGCATTTGCCAACTGCATTACTGGCGATGATCTCAGGCGTTTTTATTGCCATTATTTATGCTTTTATTGCGGCAAGCCTTTGTGTGTTACTAATTAAAACCTACGCCTTAATTTCAGTTGGACCGATTATTTTTGCCTTTGGGATGAATGATGTTACGCGCCCTACGGTTAATAATTATATTGGGAAGCTTATTGGGATTGGTCTTCAGATCATGACAATGTATATCGTAATTGGCGTTGGCGTTCATGTCGGTCAAGGCTGGGTGGACTCACTGCAGCACTCTGCTCATGTAGGTATTTTTAGCTACAGCGATATTTTAATTGTTATTGGTGGCTTAGTCATTTTTTATCTGGTGGTGCAGAACGTCCCCTCCTTTATTGCTGAAATTTCAGGTGCCGGTTCTTTTAGGGATTACGGGCAAGCTGCTGTGGCTTCTGCCTTATCGGCTGCAGCAATGACGGTGAGTGCTGTTAAAGGGGTGGCAACGGCGCCAACACAAGCAGCAGGGGCAGCGGCGGCACTAGGGACCGGTGGGCATCATGCTTTAAATGCAGCGAAAGGGTTAGGCAATATGGTTGCAGGTGGAGCCAAAGGTTTTTGGAATACCAAAAATGATATGGCTTCAGGTTTTAAAAGTACCGCAGAAGCTTTTAAACAAGCAGATAAAAGTGGACTGATTAAGGGTGGTGTAGCAGCAGCTAAATATGCTGGTGGCATTACAAAGGCATCATCTAAGTCATTAACCAATACATTAGGCGGTGCCACTAAAAATATTCGCACTGCTGCGTGGAATCATATTAAACATGGACCAAGCAAAAAATAACATAATGAAGGGAAATAAAATCTATGTCAGAGCAACCAAAAAAAATATACGGCTCCTTTGCCTCTAAAACACAAGATACAGCGCACGGCGTTGTTGTAGAAGATCATAATAAAGGCAAAGAAGGACAGCCAATAACACCTAATAATCAGGCACAAATGAGTGAAATGATGCGCATGTTAAATTCAGGTCGTCAGGAGTCCGTTAAGCGCCTTTGGACGACGGTTTGGATATTAGCCGTGTTTAGCTTTGTGCTGTTGATTGCTTCCGTCATGTTGTATATGACACCCAAAGTTTATCCAGTGATCGTAAAGGTTAATGGTAACAATCAGATTTTAAGCATTGAGAAAGCAGCACAAATTAATCCTCGTTCTATCACGCCGGAAATGCATACCTATTTGATTGAGCAGTTTGTTAAAAATGCGCGTCAGGTGAGTTTTGATGGTCATCTGCAACAGGACATGATCAAGTCAGCGTATGCTTATTTACAGGGAGCTGCGACACAAACACTAGAGGATTTTTATCAAAAGCGTGATCCATTTAAAGTCGCGGCAACGGAAACCATTAGTGTGGTGATTAATAGTGTTACCCCAGCAGTTGGCGGTAGTCCAACTTCAACACAAGTTCGCTGGACGGAAATTACCAAAGATACGCAAACAGGTAAGGTGATTGACAATAATCAGTACACAGGTGTTTTTACCTATAAACAAAACGATGAGCCACCGCAAGGTCAGGACATTGCCTTATACAATCCAATGGGTTTTTATATTACCCATATCTCATGGACAAAAGATTATCGCGCTGAAGATCAGGTGGCGTAATGAAGTAACGCAGGAGTAACAAACACATGAATGTTTATATGCAAATTAAAAAATGTCTGGTAGCAACAGCCATCGTGCTTCCAGCATTGTTGCCAAACCTAAGTTTAACACAGGATTTTTCATTTATTACACGCTTGGATGCAATCAGTTATTGGCGTATTGATAGTGGGGTAAGATTATTAAAGGCACCAGATAACACAACGGCGCATTCTGCACTACCTGTGATGGTTGGTGTTGCCTTAGGACAAAGATTGCCTCTTAACGATCGATTTTATCTTGGTGGTGAATTTGATCTGCAATATCTGGGATATGATCGTTTTACTTATCAACAAAACAGAGTCTCTCAACAATTATTTCAGCTTGCTGGTCTTGGTACATTGACAGGTTTTGTAAATCCTCATTTAGAGTTTCATGGCAAACTAGGCGTGGCTTCACAGGTTAATTTTAATCAAAGCACGGATATTGGGTTTGGATTTGTAGCTGCTGTTGGTACGGGTGTTTATATCAATCCACTAACTGAGCTTACGTTTGATTTTCAACATACATTCGGTGGTTCTAGTGCCTATCCATATGGACATGTGACTTTGACAAACACGGTTTTGAGTATTGGTTTGCAATGCTTTTTTTAGTGGCGTGTACACGTAATGAAAATAGAAAGGAAAAGGTGAGAATAGTGAATAAAAATAGTGTAAATAAAAATCTATTGCATCAGCACTTGCGTTTAGGCGTTCTGATGATATTTGGAGTGATGGCATCAGGCTGCGCGTCAATGGATCAAACCAGACCAATGAAAATGGAATATAGACCCAGCGGTTATATTCCATCAAATCCTTTAGCGCAAAGTAACGCTGTACAAACAGTTGGTGCAACAACTGTGCCCATATTGCAAAAAGATACGATGCTGACCTCGGCAGGGTTTACTAATTCACCACAAATTAAAATGGCCTATGAAAAGTATATGGCTACAGGGAATGCGGAAGCCATTAAAGGAGACGGGTTTATTACTTTGCCGTTTAATCCATACAATCGTCCAATCATTCAATGCGCGCCATTGCAACTTTGCCAGATTATTCTAGAGAAAGGCGAAAAAATTAACGCGATATCTTTGGGTGATTCAATGCGTTGGATGACAGATAAGATTTACACAGGCACCGCTGAGAATGGTTCTTGGATTGTCATTCTTAAACCAACAGCTTTGGATATATCAACTAATCTGACTATTGCCACAGATAAACGCGTTTATAATTTGGGGCTTTTATCTAAAAATGGTGTTTCTCCGGTGGTTAATTTCTGGTATCCATCAGAAATGGCAGAGCGCGAGGTAAGTAATAGCTGGATTCAAAAAGCTCAACAGAATGCTCCAGATAATAATAATGTGATTGCCTCAGGTAATCCAAAAGCCGTAAATCAAAGTTATATTAATGTCGATAATTTAAACTTCAATTATTCACTCTCTGGAGATAATCCCGCGTGGACACCAAGCCAAGTATTTGATGATGGCAACAAGACATGGATTAGAATGCCGCCTGCTACAGATCGTATGGCCTTACCTGTTTTATATGTTTACCAGAACGGGCAGGAAACACTTCAAAACTATCAATATACACGCCCTTATATTCGCTTTGATGGCTTATTTGAAAAGGCACGTTTAATTGACGGTTCGGGTAAACATAAAACAGAAGTCGATATAATTAATAATAACTTTGCGTGATGGTTATGATAAAGCTTAAAAATTTTAACAGCAAAAAACCGACAGATCAGCAGCATGAGCGTGCACATTTGGGAGACCAATTTGGTGAGTCAGTCCCTAAAGCGGTGGATTTTGCCAAAAGGTTTAAATGGGCAATTTTGGGATTTATTACATTTATGCTGATTGCGATTGTTCTGGCTGTCAATTACTCCACTAAAAGAACAGTTCAGCAAACGGTTATTCGAGAAATTAAAACTAATTCGGACGCATCAATTGCCAAAATTCAAGAAATTAATGCAATGAATGTACCGATGGTATTGCTGCAAAATTGGGCACTTTTAATCAATGGTCAACAATATGCAATTTACCAGGCTGACAATGGTCATGCTTATGCCAAGATTAATGGCGTGAATCGTCCCTTGAAAGATGGTGATGTGATTTACAAAGATGGCAAAGCCTATATCTTTAAAAATGGTAAATTTGTACCACTGGATATTGCTGATGGTAATCAGTCACCTTATCACACGGGCGATCTAGTATATAAAGACGGTAAATTATACCAGGTTGGTGCTGATAGCAAATTACATCCATATGAGGGGAAATTAAAGCCAGGGCAGATTGTCTGGAGAGATGGTAAAGCCTATGTTGTGGGTGCTGATGGGAAATTACATCCAGTAGGTGATCATCCTACCGAAGGGCAATTTGTTATGAAAGATGGCAAGCTATACCGCGTGGGTGCTGACGGAAAATTACACCCTTATGATGGCGAATTAAAGCCAGGTGACATTGTTTGGAAGGATGGTAAACCTTATGTGGTTGGGGCAGATGGTAAGCTTCATCTAATAGAGGACAAGCCACAACCTGGAGACATTGTTGAAAAAGATGGCAAGCTCTATCAGGTAGGTGAAGACGGTAAACTATATCCTTATGCGGGTGAGTTAGCACCAGGGCAGGTGATCTGGAAAGACGGCAAACCCTATATGGTCGATGAAAATGGTCACTTGGTGCCATTAACTGAGGGCATGGTACACACGATTGATGGCAAGCCTTATGTTTGGAAAGATGGCAAATGGGTGCCACTATCTGAACTTGGTGCGGATCCTAAGCATTTGGTGGTTAAAGACAGTAAGCTATATGAGATTGGTGATGATGGCAAATTAATCCTGTTTAAAGGCAAATTAAGGCCAGGGCAGATTGTCTGGAAAGATGGTGTGCCTTATGTTGTAGGTGATGATGGCAAGCTACATAAAATGGAAGATGGTCAAAGCATCAAAGATAAAGATGGCTATCGCTATATTTACAAAGATCAAAAGTTACAGCGTGAGAAAGAAAAGAAAGCAGGCGATAATGCGATCACTGATACCGCAGAAGAAGCACGTGCGGGATATGATCAATCCTTAATGGCAGCTTATAAGTCCTCGTTAGTTTCTTTTGATGGTCAGATGCAAGCAAAAGACAATGCACCTGCTCAACGATCACCACAAGATAGGGTGCAGGAAGCCCTTAACTCACAAATGACGGCATTACGCGAGCAAGCCAAAGCAATGAGCTCGATGATGACTAAGGGGAGTGATCAATACGCACAGCAAAATTCACAAAGCTCGAAGGCTGCTTTTTTAAAAGAAGATCAATCAGAACCGAATCAATCTGATGCTCAGCTTCAGCACCCAGTAAGTCCTTACACGTTATTTGCGGGCTCGATTATCCCAGCGACATTTGAGACAGGCATTAATTCAGATTTGCCAGGGACAATTATTGCGCGTGTGTCGCGCAATGTGTATGACACACGGACAGGTAATTACTTATTGATTCCGCAAGGGACTAAAATCATGGGTAAATATGATTCACAAGTTGCCTACGGACAAGAACGTGTATTGATGGTATTCACTCGTCTGTTATTTCCTAATGGTACTTCAATCAAGCTTGATAATCAGCCCGGGGCTGATTTGCGAGGATTTGCAGGGGTCACCGGGGATGTAAACAATCACTACTGGCGAATATTTGGCAATGCGTTGATGTTCTCAGTATTTGGTGCGTTGGGGCAATTATCTCAACCATCCAATGATAATAGTAATGGCAGTAGTACATCTAATCAGCAGGTGATTTATGCAGCAATTGGACAGCAGTTAACGCAAACAGCAGCACAAATGATTGCTAAGAATATGAACATTCAACCTACGATTAAAATTCAGCCTGGCAACAACTTTTCGATTTTGACGACACGCGATATTGTGTTCCCAAGCTGGTATCACTTCGATAATACAGGTGGTCAGGCATGACATTAACGATTAAAAACCGATTTGCTTTATATTTTTTAGCAGTTACGGTGCTTGTTTTACTGGGTTTATATCTGGTCATTAAAACATTTGGCTTGCGGCTTAATCTTAGTGATTCTATGCCGATGGGTCTGTATGTGGTAGATAAAAACACACGGATTACACGAGGCGCGCTGGTTGAAGTTTGTTTATCCAGTGATATTCTTTCAGAAGGGATTGCTAAGGGGTATATAGATCAAAAGGGTATTTGCCCAGATGGTGCAGGATCGATTATTAAAGAGGTTATTGCGTTACCTGTTGATCATGTTAGCTTAACAAATTCAAAGATTGTTGTGAATAAGACAGCATATAGTGCACCAGTCCACGATTTGTCATTATCTGGGATAGCTATTACAAGGTTTGTTAAATCAGGTGACTCACAAGTGTATGGATATTGGCTATATGGTAGCAATAACACCGACTACTCGTGGGATTCACGTTATTTTGGGGCAGTGCAGGCAAGCAATATTATTCACGTATTAAGACCGCTATGGGTTTGGTCTGATGGTAACAATACTTCAAAAATATCAAATACATCATCGCATGCGATGGTGCTGACAAGGGATAGCTATGCAGCGTAAAAATCATCATACAGAATCAGCTGAGCAACGGACTTTTAAAGAGCGCATTTATTACTACGTGATGCAAGGTGTTTGTGTGGCATTGGTGTTACTAGGTGGCGTGATTGGTGGCTGTATTGGATATTGGTTAAAACAGTTTATTGTTGCCAATTTACCTATAGCGGCGATGTTTGTCGGTTTTACTGTATTCACTCTTCTAACGGTGATTGGAGCGTTAATTGGGAATCGTTTAGGTATTAAATTATTGGATAGTTAAAAGTGAATTATTTAAAGGTTATTTAAGCGTATTGAAAAAATAATATTGTGAAGGAGAGAATTATGAAATTAAAAAGTATCACATGTTTAATTAGCGGTGGATTATTTTGTTTATCTAGCATTACTACGACATATGCAGCTGGCGATAATACGGATGGAATGAGTCACGTGAAAGAGTTTTACGCGGTTAAAGGGATGACACTACAGCAAACAGTGCAGCGATGGGGTCAGTCACAGAATACACCCATCGATGTAGCTAATTTGCCAAACATGACCATTAACAGCGATAAGTTATACGTTGGTTCACTGTTATCTAAAAAGCCTGATGATAACGTTATTTATCAATTATTTGCTGATAACTTTGACTGGCAGAAAGCAAACCATCCTAAGGTAATTGTTAACAATCAGAATTTGCCAACTGATCATTATCAGATTCGTTTTTCTTCGCCATTGCAAAAATATCTGGCAAATATTCATGACAGTAATATTCATGTGATTTCAGATCAAGTAGCAGATGTGGAAAATGATGATAGTACAAACAATCGAAATCAGTTAGGCGTTTATCCTGCGTTGTATGTTAATAAAGAGAGCAAAGTAATTGCATTTAGTTTGGATAAAAATGATCAATCCGCACAGGCGTTATCGATTAAACAGCCTGAGATTTATCATCTGTATAAAGGGCAAACAGTTCGTCAAACCATTGATCGCTGGGCTAAACGTAATGGTTATAACGTCGTATATCAAACAAAGATGGACTTTAACATCACACAGGATACGACGTTGTATGGTGCATTTTTATCAAAAAATGGTCCCTTGCAAACACTGCTTAGTTCATTAACACAGACTCCAACACCACTTAAAGCAGAGATTACTGCCAATAAGGTGCTGATCATTAAGCCTGATCGTTATAGTTCAAACTTTCTTATGCCTGGGGCAGATCAATCAGTGGAACATAATACCAGTATTAATACTAATACTGCTGAGCATAATGCATAACTAAGAGGGAAAAATAATGAATAAAATATATAAAACATCAGAGAAATCAAAGCTTCTGACCCAGATCAAAGGCATATTTGTTGCAATGATTGTGGTAAGTATGGCTTTGTCCGGATGCGCTAATATTGAGGCAACACAAAAAGCAGCCAAGGATAATTTTAATGCGGCTAAAGACATTATCAATCAAGCACATGCCAACCAAGATAATGATTTAATTGCTTACAACAAGCAAATCTATATTACTGATAAAGGTTTCGAAGTTAAAGCACCTTCTGAGCAGTTACCGAAAGTCTTTTCTGAAAGCTTTACCTTTCGCTCTAATCAGAAAAAAGATTTATTCGATATTTTAAATGAGATTGGACAAAGCAGCAGTATCAGTATTCGCGTGACGCAAGATGCCCAGGTTTATATGGATGAATTATTAAATGGAGATGATCAAAATAAGGCAAGCAATGCGCAAGTCGCACCGATCTCATCGCTTCAGCCATCAAAGAAACAAACTCGTGATTTAAAAATGTCACTCAATTTTCAAGGAACATTGGCTAAGCTTTTGACCTATGTGACCACGCACTATGACTTATCATGGCGTTATAACCATGATCGTGATGTGGTTGATGTTTATCGGTTAGAAACTCGCACCTTTGCTTTGGATATGTTGCCTGGCACATCACAAACGAAAGTGAAAATTGAAAACGCATCAAAAGGGGAAAATGCCACTCAAAACATGAGCAATGATTTTGATTCTGGTGTGAATGATCCTTGGAAATCAGTTTTAAGTATTATTACCGATATCATTGGCAAAGCTGGCAGTGTTCAGGCGGCACCTGCCACAGGCTATGTCACTGTGACGTCAACTCCTGATTTAATTAATGAAGTCCAGACTTTTATTGATACGCTCAATACAACAGCGCGTAAAAGTATTGCGTTACGCGTTGATATTTACGATGTTGAAACATCTAACTCATCTAATTATGGTATTGACTGGAATGCAATGTATAAAGTCACTAAAGGGGCATTATCTTGGAGTTCTAACGGCATTCCCAATCCGCTATCTGATCCATATTCTGGCAGCATTGAGACGGCAACCGTAACAGGAGGGATTTCCTCAGGACCGTTTGAAGGATCTAAGTTAGTTGTATCTGCTTTACAACAGATGGGACATACCACTTATGTTACAGGGACAACAGTTTATACAGTTAATGGCAGACCTGCGCCGATTCAAGTTAACCGCTCAACAGACTATGTTAAAGAAACCTCAGTGACTGCGTTAGGCACAGGCTCAGTCTCATCTGATAATATTCAAACAAGCATGACACCTGGCACCATTAGCACTGGTTATACCGTTGATGTCACGCCTCGTATTATTAAAGGCAACAAGGTCTTATTAAGCCTGTCCGTAAATATTTCGTCACTACTTAAAATGCGTCAGGTTACTTCAGGTCCTAAAGATGCGAAAAGCACCATAGAATTACCAGACTTAAGAAATAAGTCCTTTATGCAAACGGTGTCATTAACGTCAGGGCAGACAGCGGTTTTGGCCGGTTTTCAGAATGATACCAATAATGATGGCACGAATTCAGTTGGATCACAAAAGTACTGGTATCTCGGTGGCAAACAGGCAACCAACAAAGAGCATACTGTTACGGTTGTGATTGTAACACCTTACATCATTGATAATAACGAAACCGAGGCTTAAAAAATGAGGGATGGAAATCAAGTGGTAGCGCCGCCAGTGTCGCATTTACAAAAAATGTTTAAACGTTATGCGCTAGGATGTAATTATCACTATGTAGCAAACAAAAAAGCATTTTTAAAAGAGTATGGCAATGCTTATGGCTATTTTAATGCTAAACATAATCAGGCAGTTGTTACGAAACTTAAGTCACAACTGAATAAACCGATTTTATCCCTTTTATTCGCAAGTGAGTTCAATAATTTTTTGTATGTAACTGATCAGCATGGCGATGCAACACAGGTTGAATCAGTGGATGGGCAGATGCTTCCGTTGTTGTGGATTTGCCTTGTGCAGAACGGGAGAGTGATTGATTCAGGATCTGTTTATACAAGTCCGATTACTGGCGAAGATGAAATATACTCGGGTGATATGTTTATATCGCGCGACAAACTCCCTTTTTTTGTTGCGCATGTAGCAAGACAGAATACAATGCAACAGCAAGCTACACTGACTACCAGTATTCATTGTAGTGATGACATACAAAGCTTATTTGATCAGTCAGCATTTTACATTCAGCCATTTGATTTAAATCAGTTTTTAATTGCACCTAAAGTTGAGCAACTGGCTAAAAAATATATGATTAAACCTGTTAAGGCTAATAGTTTTGCCGCTAAGTTATTGTTGGCGATCTTAACTGTAGGGCTTGTATGGTATGGTGTTGATAAGTATTTAGCATACAAGGCAGAAGCTGTTGCAATACATGATAGTCAGATAAGACAACAGCAAAAAGAACAGTATGACAAGCAATTAAGAATAGAAAAAAGTAAAACGTTTATTGGTTTAGTGAACCAAAACAATGCAAGTTATGTTTTATCATCGTTGATTGATCGTTGGGCAACACTTAATTACCTTGTTGCTGGCTGGGACTTAACGGATATTGATTATGTGCAGCAACGCGTGGGCATTTTGCGACTAACGTATCAACGTAACGGGTATGCAACGTTAGATGGCTTTCTAAAAGAAAGTGCTAGTATCCAACCCATCAAACTGGATATTGAGAAAGACGCTTCTAAGGTGCACGTTGATGTTGCAATAATGAGCACACGCAATGAGCCTGATTTGACGCTTC
The DNA here is from genome assembly GCF_024208055.1 of Candidatus Nebulibacter yamunensis. NCBI lineage: Bacteria > Pseudomonadati > Pseudomonadota > Gammaproteobacteria > Thiotrichales > Francisellaceae > Candidatus Nebulibacter > Candidatus Nebulibacter yamunensis. The sequence continues at coordinate 21,964 of NZ_JAMBMW010000014.1, read as the reverse complement.
AGGCTTTTAACAACGAACAAAATCGCATTTTATCAGCGACACAGTTAATGTCTGCTATTCAAAGCTATTCATTAGCCTATGTGGCTTCACAAGCCACGATTGTTGATGGCAGACGGATCCAGACAATTCAGGTCAATGGTTTAGGTGACTATACGTTATTAGCATTAACTAAATCAGCTGAATCAAATCCATTTTTTATTATTTCAGATCTGAAGCTTTCTATACACGACAGCATGATCACTAATTGGAGTTTTAAAGGAGTTATTTATGAATAAGTTAAAAGGGTTAAATCTATTGAATAAGCAGTTGCTAGTATGGCTAGGCGCTTTAGGTACAGTATCCTCTGGTGTTGTTTATGCAGACACCGCTATTGATGACAACAGTTATGTCACTCAGATGAAGCGGTATCAACAGGAACTTGCGTTATCGTCAGCACAAAATGAAGTGGTTGAAGCAAAGCTTAAGCGTGCCAAGATGAATATGCAACTTGAAGCAATTAAAAATGGAGATGCAGTTAGTCTTAGCTTTGCCTCAGCTCAGAGTTCTCCCAATGATCTTAATACGAACACAGGTAGTAAGTTGGTAATTAATAAATCACAAACCTTCACTTTGATGGGTGTTTCGGGTCCATCTAGTAATCTAGTTGCTTCATTGCACTACGATAACAGCTTATTTCCTGTGAAAAAGGATGATGACATTTCGGGTAAATGGCGCGTATTAGAAGTTATGCCTAGTTACGTTAAATTACAACACATTAGACACTCAGATGACATTAGAGTTGTTTATTTGGCTCACCCAGTTCAAGAATCTTCAGACGAAAAGAGCAGCTGAGAAGTTGATATATAACATATTAGGGGAGATAGATAAGTATGCAGAAAATAAATTATTTTGCGACCAAATCTGGCTATGAAAACTATGAAAATAACGTCATTCGTGATTTTAATTCTTTGCCATTTGAGCCGATTAAAATTATGTTTATGGATGAGCTTAAAAGCCATCATAAAGATTTTATGGTGTTTGAAACCAAAGACCATGAAACTGCCGTGGTGATATCCACATCGGTATCCAATGACATACAGCCAATTATTAATAAATACCGATATGAAGCAACACAACAATTAAAAAACTTAACCACACGCACTTTTTATGCACATCCAGGGGTGCTTATTGAAGCGAAAACAAAAGTCTCTGTTGATGAGGCAATGGCTGATCGTGAGACCATGATTAAGAAATTTGACAATATGGTCAGTCACTCGGTAGCTGAAAAAGTCAGTGATATTCGTATTACGGTAACGGGGCTTGAAGCAACCATTAGTTTTAAACGCTATGGTGAGTACCGACATTACAAAACCATTGCATCGGATGAAGCACGGCGCCTGATTAATGCAGTTTATAACGCTAAAGGCAAAGAAGGACAAAAAGCAAAAGAATTTAGTGCGCATAAAAAAATGCAAACGATTTTAGAGCGTATGGTGAATGGGCGTAAATATAGAATCCGGTTTGCATCAACCAATATTGAATCACCTGATTATCACGTTAATGAAAAGTTTACTGAGGCGTTTAATGTGGCGTTAAGAAATCTGCCAACGGATCGTCGTGATATACGCCCATTGGATCAGCTAGGATTTGAGCCAGATCAGTTGGTGTTACTTAAAAAATCACAAGCGGCACCCAAAGGCGCAACCTTTTCATCAGGACCAACGGGGTCAGGAAAGTCAACCATGATGGCTTCACACATGTCACAGATTTATCAGCGATTTAAAGGTCGTAAAAATTTCTTAACCATTGAGGACCCCGTTGAATACGTCATACCTGGATTTATACAGATTCGTGTTAATTGCCCTGTTGATGCATCAGAAGAGCATAAAGCAAAACTATTTGTTGAAGCGATTATTACCGCGTTGCGCTCTGATATGGATGTGGGCTTTTGTAATGAGATTCGTGATAAGACAACTGCAATACTTGCGCAAAAGATTATTCAGTCAGGACACACTTTTTTGTCGACGATTCACGCTAATAATGCTTTGGGTATTGTTGATCGGCTTATTTTTGAAGGGGCAGAGCGAGAAATTGTGTGTGGTAGTGGATTTATTAATCTTCTGATTAATCAGGCACTAGTAGGTATGGTTTGCCAACATTGTAGCCATAGCATAGATACGTTTATAGCTATAAGTGATCAATCGTCTGATCGATCAATCAAACATGAAGCTGCGGAGCTTTTAGCGCGTATTGATGTGGTTATGGCGCGTTATCAGTTGGATTCATATCTTAAAGGGCAACTTCGTTTTCGCAACGAATCAGGTTGTTCACATTGTGCTAATGGGGTGACAGGTATGACAATTGTTGCGGAAGTTATTAAGCCAACGACTAAGGTTTTACAGTTTTTATTAAAAAGAGAATCCATTAACGCCTGGCAGGAATGGCGTCGCTCGGGAGGCAGAACCAAAGCAGAGCATGGGTTATTAAAAGTCTTTAGGGGTGAAATTTGTCCAACCTTATTTGAAAATGCATTAGGGGACATTGATACACTTGAAATTGATGATGATGTATTTGATGCATCGTTTTTCTCACAATTTCTAAGCCAGCTAAACTCAACTGTAATTCAACATAAGTGGGGAGCGACTACAAATTCTCTACACCATAACGAGGCTGTTGTATGAAAAATTTAATTCAAAAATCCAGCTTAGCATTTCAGAAAAGGATAAAAGAAAATATTTTTTTGAAAGTAGGTGAGGATAGCTTATATAGCATCATTAAGCGTAGACTTTTAAAGTTGCAGTTTACTGCTAAAAAACGGCGCAACTTTTATGATGTGGTTAAACGTCTATTAAGCTCAGGGTTTAGTTTTGAGAATATTTTAGATCAAATGATTAGTGAGTATGAGCGGCATAAAAAATGGCATAATGATATGCAACTTTATGCGCAAATTGCCAGAGATATTCACCATCGAATGGAAAGCATAGGTCTTGAATTTCATGAAGCAGTCAGTATTTACGTGCCAAATCAAGAAGTGATGCTTCTTGCATCAGAGCGTCAAACTTCTGTGAATACGCTTAAAAATACAATTCATGTTTCTACATCACTGCATAAAATGCATGGTATTATTATACAGAGTTTATTAATGCCAATCGTATACATTGGGCTAATGTTTGCAATGATTGGTATCGCCTACTATGCATTAAACCCAATTATACAAAGTGCTGATAATCCAACTAAGTTTAATCCATCAACTTTACTGCTTTATCATTTTAGCGCATGGTTCGCTGAGCATTATATTTTGTTATTAGTTGTGATTATTATTGCAGCTGGCTTATGTGCGTGGAGTGTACTTTATCTAACGCATGATTTGCGTTATCGTGTGCTAGATTCAGCTCCACCTTATTTGATCTATAAAAATCTAACAGCAATTCGTTTTTTGTTGGCACTATCATTGATGATCAGTGGTCATAATCAAGTATCTATTCATGAAGCATTAGTACGCATTGGTAGACATGCAACAGAGTATTTATCAAAGTTTATAGATCGTATGATTGATGGTGTCGGGGTTATGGGAAATCTGCCTGGGAAAGTCATTGCAGAAAGTGGATTATTTAGTTCGCAAATAGCATGTTTAATCGCGATGTATGCAAACTCAAATGAACTTGAAAAAGGAATTTATGAGCTTGCTAATAGCTATCTAGATGTGCAGATCAGTCGTATTAAAAAAATGTTTATGGTGATCAATGTCTTGGTGACAGGTGTCGTCATTATTTTTGCACTGTGGTTTATGTATGCCGTGATGATGATAGGGCAAGGATTTAGTTAATTTATTTCGTTATTAAGAGGAGAAAACATATGAGAAATACTAACACACAACAAAACGATAAAATAATACATAGTAACAAAGTATCTAGAGGATTTAAAAAGCAGAAAGGACTGTCATTAATTGGCGTTCTTTTAGCAATTGTTGTTGGTGCAATTGCGACTGTGATTGTGATTAATTACTATAACAATGTGGAGGAATCTCGCAAAGCAGGTGAGATGCAGCAGGCTATTGCAACAATGGCAAGCAATATTAATAGCATGGCACAAGCAACGAATGGTAGTTATTTAGGGCTTACTGCACAAACCGTGATTAATAGTGGAGATGTTGTTTCGTCTCTCATTAAAGGGGCAGCTGGAGCACAAGTAATCGGTACAGCATGGTATGCAGCTAATCATAACTCAACTATTGCTGTTACGCCTGCAAATGGTAATACCCAGTTTACCGTGACTTTAAATCAAATCCCCAAAGAGGCATGTTCTAAAATAGGCCGCTATTTCTTAGGCAAAAATTCACAGGGTGTTGCCGGAAATGGTCGTGTAGCAGTATCTGGTCCTGATTTGGCCACTGCATGCGCCACAAATGATCCTGCAACGTTAACCATTACGTTTAATTAATCACTTGGTCACAAAACAAGGATACTAAGATGAAAGCTCAGCAACCTTTAACGGTGACTAATAGGACACGCAAAGCTTGTTTGAAAGATCAACGTGGATTCTCATTACTGGGTGTATTGTTGGCTTTATCGATCTTAACTTTATTGACTGGCTGGTATTATATAAATCAGTTACGAGATAGACAGACGGATCAGGTCAAAGCGCAAGGAAACACAATATCGCAATATATCTCAGCAGTACAAGCAAGAGTCTCAAGCTATGATGGTCTTGCTATTGGTGTATATAATGGTATTAATTGGTTGAAACCAATCGTCTGTGGCGGCACGGCAAATAGCGCTTTCTTGCCATGCAATTTTACGATTCATTCACCATTTTTGCGTCAAGATGTTTCGACCAGTATTACCTTATTAGATGTCGATCAAAGTCGATTTACTGCCACGATTACGATAGGCCCAATTGAAGAATATGATGCAGGCAGCTATCATTTGGCGCCACGCTTAGGCGCAATGATGGTTAATACTATTAAAACGCATTACGGTAATGATGGTAATGGTATTTTTAATGGTATCTCAGGGATTAGTTATGACTCAAATACCGCTATTATGCAGGTGCAGATCAGTGTCCAAAATACACATGGTGCATGGATTAGAACGGATGGAACTGTGCCTATGGAAGCAAACTTAAGATTTAACCCTGCAAAGCCTGCTGATCATCGTGAAATTATGGATGTATCAAATATTGTTATGAATAATACAGGGGCGGCTGAAATCAGTAATATCTATGGTGCGATTCAACTTGAGGCTGCGAATATTTTATCACAAATCGCAAATAACGTGGTTAATAGTGCAACCAATATTTACCAAGTTAATGGTAGTCAACAAATCACATTGCGCGCACCAACAACCCAAATTTTAGGCACAAATACTTTAACGCTTGCGGTTGGCGCACAGCAACTGCAGTTTAACACAGCCAATATTACGTTATCAGGAAATACTTTTAATAATAATGCACAAACGACCAATATGAACTCTAATGTTACTAATATTAATAAGATGGGGGGCACCGTTTATCTTGGTAATCAATCAGGAACACAGGGAATCTCGAATGTTATTGTTAATGATATGACGATTCGCTCAATGGGTGATAAAACGTTAAGTGAGCTACTAAAAAGTACAAGTCAATATTACGTGCGCAATATTATTTATGGTTATCAGATTCCAGTGACTGATTTTGTCGGTTCATCGGTTGTGCTAAATCGCAATAAATGGAACTTGATCTGTCAACCAGATGAGCAGCTTTACATCGAATCAACTTTGCATCTAAATGTTGGCGGAGCATGGAGTAACTGGGGGCAGTCATATCCAATGAGTCGTGTGACGATTAATAACGTTACAGTGACATTAACATCCATCAATGGTGGATCAGCTAATAGTGCCGATGGCAACGTGGTGGCTTTTTGTAAAACCGTATAAATGAGAGAAATAACATGCGTAAGCATAACAATATGAATAGTTATTATCAGTGTCAGCGTGGGGTTGCTTTAGTGTTGGTAATGTTTATTTTAGTATTAATTATGAGCGGGAGTGTTTGGACATATACCATGCATAAGCGAAATCAGCAGAAAGAATTAGCCATTAATTTAGGCAACCATATAGCTATGTATACTTCAGCTGTCAGAGCACGGCTTGCTGATGTTTCTACGCTTACAGTTGGTACGTATTCTGGGGTGAACTGGCTTATTAGTAATACGTGTGGTGGGATTGCATTAAAACCTTATTTGCCTTGTAATTTTGCTATTCCAAACAAACTGATTAGGCAGCCTGTTAGTACTGATATTACTCAGGTTGCAGCCAGTGACATTCGCGCAACGATTCATGTTGGACAAATTGTATCACGTACCAATGGCGTGGATGAAGCAGCCCCTTGGTTGTCAGCGATTGTTGTCAATACAGCTAAAACAAAATATGGTCTGATCAGTGATCAGGTGTTAGATATGAGTAGCGACTATCATTTAGATAAAAATACAGCAACCATCAGTATTGATTTAACACGTGATTCAACGACAAGCGTTTGGTTACATGCTGATGGGACTAATCAAATGGAGGCTAATTTCAGATTTAATCCAACAAAACCTGATGATCATCGAGAGCTTGTTAATCCATCAGCAATAAGGATGAATAACACAGCCACTGCAGCAATCAGCAATAATCATGGCGGGCTAACGTTGCGTGCGGCAGGGGATATCATATCTAATGCAACTGATATTAAAACGCAGGCAGTAGATATTGATATAAATGCTGGTAATCAAGTTTGGATGCGCGCAACTGACATAAGTGTAACATCAAACGTTAATTTGATCGCAGCAAGTGGAGCACAAAATTTAACAACGGATGGAGTAGCTATGACGATTGGTGGTGTGAGTTTTAATGATAGTAGCAGGGCAACCAGCATTAATAGCAATAATACAAACCTGAATGTAAATGGAGGAACTGTTTACCTGGGGAATCAAAGTGGTGTTTATGGTGCCTCAAATGTTGCAGTTAATGACTTTACGGTTAAATCAATGGGAAATAAAACATTAACGCAGTTATTGAAAAGCAGAGCAGGGGAATACCGTGTTCTTAAAATTATTCCTGGTCCAAGTATTCCAGGATGGACAATGGTTGGTGGCAGTGCTGGTTCTTATGCTTGTGCGCGTGATTTAGGTATGCCATTACCTCCAAGTGTATTAACAAATAATACCAACGCCATACGTTCGAATATGGTTAAAGGAGGGACTGGGTGCGATACATTTAAAGTTGTTTTGAATATCAATTACTGGGGTTTGACTTGCCCGCTTGTTAATAAACAACCTGGTACATTGGCGATTATATCTAATTTGTATGCACCTTATTGGAGTGGAGGATTATTTGGATTTGGTAAAGGTCGAGCGTGGCCGCTTAAATATATCAGGATGACATCGGATGATGTGAGTTTGATATATACCTGGTCAAATTCAGGATCATCAGTCGGATCTCCAGGACGAGTTGAGGGTAATTTAACGTTTTATTGTCATTATCTTAACGCAAGTAGTTGAAGGAATTAGCGATGAGAAATTTATTGATTAAAGTGAGCATGATCATTGGTTTAACGCATACTGCTATAGCACAAACCCACTTTGGCCAACCAGATAGCAGAGGTAAATCAAAGCCACTAACGGTTGAAGAGATTATGCAGAAGGTAGCTGATACGACTGATCTATCAGCTAAAGAGCGTTTATTGAAAGAAGCAGTCAAAACACGATCTGGCTTAGCTTATTTAAAGTTGGGTCAGCTTGAATTAAACCAACTTTTACACGACAAAAGTAATGTCAGTCTTGATTCAGCTAAAGCAACGCTAAATGACTTTAAACAGGCGGTGCGCTTTGGTTACCCTGAAGGTTATTTGAGTATTGCTACACTTTACGATAAAGGATTAGGTGTCACCCAAAACAGCTTTTTAGCGGGGTGTTATAACAATTTAGCGAAGCTTAATCCAGATCAGCGTTATATTGATTTGTGCAACTCAAGAATGGCGCAGGATTTTGTGATTGTTAAACCAGAAGGATTGCAAAATGCTTATGAGGTTAATTTAAAAGCGCAAACCTTAGTGTCTGATTTTTGTCAAAAAGGGCAGGGCGATTTACTTAATACAGGGTTAAGTGATCAGTTACGCACGGCTCTTTTTCAAAAGATTTGCCAAGCCAATAACTCAGATGAACACACACAAAAGGAGTTTCATCTTACTAATGACGATTTAGTATTAATCAATGGTGCTTTAAGTGTTTATCAAAATGGGGCATTAACTCCCTATCAATTGCCCTTACAAAAAGGTCAGATCATTTATCAGAAGAATCCTGCTTACAGTGCCTATATCTTTAATGGAAAGGATTTACGTATTGCCAATGATGGCACGATTATTCAGCGAGGTAACAAAATTTACAGGATCGAGCAGGGTCAAATGAAATTGGGTATGAATCAATAATTAACTTAGAAAAAGTAGGAGAATTAGAAATGGGCAATCAATTATTAGAGCAACTTATAAATGATGGTAAGCAGATAATAAAACTACCAGTGGTTATCATATTTGTGGTGGTCACTATTCTTGTGTTTGGCGTTGTCAATACACTGGTGAGTATTGTTGTTAGTTTGATGTTTGCGTCTGGTTATTATCTTATTGCGTGGTTACTTCGTGATAGAAAAATCAATGAACATAATGATACTGAGCTTAACAAAAATCAGGTGGCTGATGAGCCAGTAAAAGCAGATAAATAGGCGATTTTATCAATAAAAAAGGGGAAACAAGATGGCTAAAGGTACAGTAAATAAAGTAATATTATTAGGACGTTTAGGTGCTGATGCGGAGTTGCGCTATATGCAAAATGGCACTTCAGTTGCAAATCTACGTGTTGCCACAAATGATGGTTATAAAGACCGTCAAACTAATCAGTTTATTGAAATGACCGAATGGCATCGTGTTGTGTTCTTTGGAAAATTAGCAGATACGATTGCCCAGTATACCCATAAGGGTAGCTTAATTTATGTTGAGGGTAGATTGCGCACGAATCAGTGGCAGGATCAAAATGGTCAGACACATTACACAACTGAGGTTGTAGGCGTCAGTTTTCAGCTGATTGGTGGTAATTCTCAGCAAAATACGCAATCACAGCAACAAGTTCAACAGTCCTCAAGTACATCGCAAGCACCTGTTAGTCATGAAACTAATCAAAGTGTGTCAAGTAGCTCCATCGAGCAACTTCAACCCATTGTACCAAGTTATGAGGAATTTGCTCAGCAGCTCGATGACTTTGATGACGTTCCTTTTTAATAGATCATGGCTTTAGAATTAACTACGATCCCTGTGGAAGAACCCCAAAAAAGGTGGAACGTTATTTAACCATACCAACTAGTTATAAGGAAATATGATGATTTTACATAAGCTGTCAAAATTCGGACTAGACAACCATCCCTATTCTGTTGTGAATGAGTTATCTATATTGTTGTTCATGATATTCATTTTTTCTGGTTGTTTTGCCCTTATGGTGTATCAGTCATTTTTTGAAGCTATGTACTATCTGGGTATGGATGTTATGGTTTTCAAAAAAGGTATTATTGACTCTAACTGGCAAGGTGTAGCAATCATAGGCATATATACTCTTGTTTACTGGTGGGGCTATAAAAGACTTATCAATGAAAAAGGCAATATTATGTTGATTGCTTTAAATACCACAATCTTTAGTTCAGTTATTTTTGGCTTTGTTGGTGACCTTGTTTTAAATGCTGTTATTGCCTGGAAAGTTCAATCTTTAAAATTTATCACACAATCATACGGTATGACATCACACTTTAAAGATTACTATCACTTAGTGATGGCAAAGAATCTTTTCGCAAGTGCAATTTTAGTTGTCAGCTTAATACATATTTTAATGAGACGCATGCCAAAAGCGAAAACCAAGGCATCCTCTGGCAAATTAGGGGGAGCAAAACAAGCCGATGTCCATTATCTCAAAAAAATGGATTTTGTAATTGATCGATCACAAGCGTTAACTGGTGATAACTATGCAATAGGCAAATTAAATGGTGAATATATCGCGGTTGAAAAACCGCTTAACACGCTTGTGATTGCCCCACCGAGAAGTGGTAAGGGGGTATCCGCAGCCATTCCATCCATCTTAGATGCTAAGAGTAATATTTTTGCATTGGATATTAAATCAGAGCTTTTTTTGACGACTTATCAAGATTCAATATATAAAGGTAAAAAGCCTGTAGCAATTGATCCTTATCGAGTGCTTGATCAGTATGGTGATTTTAAGCAGTTTCAGATATTTCACTATGATCCACTGAATCCTGAGCAGATTAATTTAAATGATGAACTGACACGTGATCGATATATTGCTGCCTTAGCGGGAGCAATGATGGTTGAAGGTAAGTTCGAAACAGATCACTTTAAAGAGACGGCTAATGCAATCCTTCAAGCGGCAATTGATGGTTTTTTAGGTACGGGGAAATCGCTTACAGATTTGTATGATACCTTTGCACCATTAGACAAGGCTGGATCCATTAAAACACTTGAATCCTATGTTGCTGATAACAAGAGTCGCAGAATTATTGCAGGAATAGGCATGCTTAAAAAAGTGGCTGATAAGGAAGCCGGATCAATACTATCAACCCTCTACCGCTGCTTTGATTATGTTGCCAGTCCTGCCTGGGCAAGATTTTTTAGTAGCAGAGGATTAAATCTTCAAAACTATGTTACAGGTAATAGCGATTTATATTTAATTATTCCTGAAGATATGGTACCGCGCTACCCAAAAGTTATTCGGATGATTTTATCAATGTTAGCAACACATCTATCGATCACGCCAGCTTATCAGTTGCATCCATGCTATCCAATTCAGATTGATGAGGTGGCACAATTGGGACCTGTGCCAGAAATTCCTATTTTATATGAGATTTTTGGAGCAAAAGGAGTGAGATTATCTTTATATTTTCAGTCAGTTGATCAAGTAGACCGATTTGAAAAAGCCGATATGATTAAAGGATTTGACCTAATCCGTGTTTTTGGTGCGAATGATACTAAGACCATTGATTGGATTCAGAAGCTCGGTGGTCGCCAAACGATTATTGTTGAAAGCCGCAATGAATCGAGCTCTAAAAGTCGCAGTACACGAGCTGGACTTTTATCTCCTGGCAGTGTCAGTACATCCAGCTCAACCAGTGAGCAGGAAACGGCAACGGATTTATATCATACGGATATGATCAGAGAGTTAGATAGATCAAAGCAGTTTGTTTTTAAAAGTGGTATGCGTTCATTTATATGTGACCGTATTTTTTATTATGAAGATGAGAGATACAAAGGTCGGTTTGGTATCAATTATGTTGAAAAAAAAGAACTGATTAAAAATCCTACTGAAGTTATATCTCAACAACATTATGAGCAGAAACAATCTGCTATTAATAATGAAAAGCCATTATTAAATAACTTAAAAAAGCAAGTTCGTATACTGATTGATGAGGTTATTGAGAATGATGATTTGGTCAATCAGTATATTTTTACAGATATTTCCAAGCGATATATCAGTTCGGTTATAGTGGAGCAATTGGCTAAGGATAGCCAGATAACAATAGAGATTTATCTAAAAATTATGCGTAATCATCATTTATTAGGGGAAAGCAAAGAGATTAACGGAACCATTATGTATGAGCTTCTATATCAAGTAAGACTTCCACATGATGAACGTTTTTTAATACCTCAAACAGAAAAACAAAAAATACAAGGTGGAGTATGATTATAAAAAAACCGATAAACTACTACGGTCAACAAGTAAATATGGAAATTGAACACACTAAGCGCAATAACAGGGGGCAAGTGTGGAAGCTCAATGGAGAATATACAACGATCGAGCAGATATCAAAAGCGCTTTATTATCCAAATGCTCATGTACTAAGGCGTCGCATTACAAATGTCGGTCAGCAGCGGGCATTCACCGAGCCTTTTCAATAGATGTTACGAGGTCTATGGTCTGGTACTAAGGGAAAATTATAAAACAGGTGAGTGGAATTTTTGGAGTGTAGTGATGCAAATCATTAAAAAATTCAAAACCAATGATCGAGTTGTTTCTATTCGGTTATTGAGTGAAGATGAAACAAATGCTTTGTTTTGGGTATTCATCAAAAACAAAGGAAATCATCAACAAAAGCAAACGGTGAAAATGTTAAGTGAGTATATCCGAGATCGTGAATGTTGGCTTGACTGTGACTGTGAAGTTGAGGAAGGCAGCCATGCCTTGATGACAATTGGCTTAAGTCACAAAGATAATTATTATTTGCAGCATATTAATTCAAGGGGTGAGCATCACAAAGCTTGTCGATTTAAAGGGGTACCTCGTTCATCGGGTACATCTAACAATGAGGTGAAACGCGTCAGTAAAACAAGCCTGTTAAAAATTCACGTTCGTGGTGGATTAGGCGAGGATAATGAAAAAGAAAAAAGCGAAAAATCGTTATCGAAAAGCACAGCGACTAAGTATCCAAGATTAGCAAGGTTTTTGTATTCTATTATTGAAGATGCAAAGCTTAATCAACTTAGTATTGAGTCGGTTAAGATTGGTGATACCTACAAAAAACTAAGACAGGTTGCCAGTAAATATCAGCTTGAAAAGGGTATCAAAGCCAGTGAATTCCTTTTTACTTACCCTGACATTGAGCAAATTAAAATAAAACTGGAAGCATCATTATCAAGATGGGGTGATAGTCGTCCTTATGCGTTATGTATTGGTGTAGCAAGCGATATTGTCGATAACAAGCTGATTTTTAGTTATAAAAATAGAGAAATTGTGGTTAAACTTCAAGGTACACTCAAAAAATCATCTGGTCGATTAGGTGAAGATAGTAAGCCTTATTTGGTGATTTTTTCAGTGACAGATTCCAACGATGATATAGGTAATTTTAAGCCTTTTAACGGTTTTTGAAATTAGGCACACGTCTGTTTTTATCCAACAAAGCTTCAACTCCACCATCTTTTACCGCTTCTTGATAACGATAAAAGGTTTCACGTGAGAAACCCATTACTTTGCATGCTTTGGAAATATTTTCTAATTCCTCTGCTAAATTTAACAAACCGACTTTATTTTTGATGAATTTATTATTAGTATCCAACATGAGGTTGCTCCTGTTTTTGATTTGTTTTGTTTCACGTTTATCAAAACAGGCAATCTCATCTAAGTCAAGATGAGTGTCAGATTATATCTAGACTAATACAAATTACCTGTTGAGCTTAGTTTTCACGCTATATGCTATCCTCTATCAATCACCAATATCATAACCTTCATCATTTGACTGTGACTGTCCTTTAGCTTTGGATAACTTCTGCTGCATTTTTTCTCTATGATGCCTAGCATAAATATCTATCATCGTTGACACACTAGCCAAGGAAATTGGGTTACCTGATTTAGCAATAACGGCTTCAACCTTATCATCGGTTAAATTGAAGTCTGTACGCTCCCCTGGATAATCCAGCTCAAACTTCACTAACGCCTCAATATCAGATTTGTGCGCCTGTAAAATATCATTTGAGTATTCACGCAGCCAGTCATTAATATACTCATCCCTATCCATCAACTCTTCACGATTCGCCATATAACGCTTGGCATACATTGATAAAGCCTCTTTTGTTTCTTGGGATATCCCCGGCGCAGTTTGACTCAATGCCAATTGCTGTTTATCTACACGCGTATGCAAACGCGTTAATCCCATTTGCTCTGAAATATCATCAACGTGCTGATGTACCAACACGTCATTCCAGTCTGTCTTTTTAAATCCTTCGATACTCTTCGGCATAATCACACGTGCATCAATACCCTGTTCTTTTAATTTCGCCTGTGCTTCATAGGTTAAGGCATAAGACCTAGATTCAACTCCATCATTATCCCCTGCAATAATAACTTCACTTGGATTAAAACGCTCAATCATATCTTTCATTTTGCCAATATTCGCCGCAGAACCACAGGCTGTTAATACCGTGGCTTTTGGATCAGCCATTGCAATAGAAGCAGCAGTTTCTGGTCCCTCTGCAATATAAAGCCGTCCTTTTTCTTTTTCTGAGCCAATATTGACAAAGCCAGCTGATCCAGAAATCACACCTAATGTCAGTTTAGGGTTATCCATAAAGTGTGGCTTGTCAGCAGTTTTAGGGTCTAAGTAAATACGCTGCACCCCAGTAATCCCTTCTTTGCCATACACAGGAACTACCAGCATAGGCAGTTTGTTTGTTACCATTTGCCCATCTTGCTCATAACTATATGCACCTTTAGCTAAGAAGCGCATTTGCATCGTATGAATCGGATAGATAGCGCGATGCTCTTTTAAGTAGCGCTCTGCTAAAGTGCCCTTTAACGGTACGGTTGCTGCCCATAGTTTTTGTGCCTTAGCAATTTCAGCTGCACGCGTTTTCGCTGCCTCAGCTTCACGTTGCTGTGCAATTTTCTGAGGATCATAGATTTCAGTGGTTTTAACTTCATCCACTTTAAGTCCCGCAAAAATTGCTGCCATCTCAAAATGACTCATACCTGTTGTTTGCTGATCAAAGTTTTCTTTAAATGCATCTACTGGCTGACGATATTGATCTTTAAGAGGATCATACCACTGCCCTTTTTTATCACCCGTTAGCATCACCATACGATCATGCTCATACAACACATAATCTTGTGTCGCTTTCATTGGCTGACCAAGGGCATAGTCATATACATCTAAATTTGCATAAATTGCCTGATTAATGGCTTTAATATCAAAGCGTGTTATTTCTCTTGGTTGTATTGCTTCAACTATTTTTTGTGGTTGCATTATTGAGTGAATGTGATTTAGAACTGGTACACGTTCACTATATGCCTGCACCTGGCTCCACTTCACTTCCTCAAATTGCAGCATTGATTCATAACGTGACGGCCACTTAGCAAATTGCACAGCTAGGCTATGCCGTGTTTGTAATAGTTTATCATGATAAGAACCAGGTGTTTTCACATAACGCAAACGACGATCTGCATCAACATAGCGCAACACTTCATCGTATAATGGTCGCTGATCAGCACTTAAGGACTGCTTAAATTCAGTTTCTCTCGCACGAACTGTATCAATGTAATAGCCTTTTTGGTAATCAGCAGCATGTGCTTTAAAGGCATTATATACCTGTCCTTTACCATAATCTAATGACAGATCAAGTGCCAACATCTGCGCTAAGACCTGATTATCCTTATCTTTCACTTTGCAGTATTCACCAATATCAATAATCAACTGATGACTGTGTGCTGCCTTATTTAGCTTAGTAACATCTATATGCTTAAAGGTATCTTTCAACAGCTCATCTTTAAATTGACTGCTACTGACATAAGCTTTATGCGCTTTTTCATTTTTAATTTGTGTTAGATGGCTAGCTTTACCTTCTAATTCCGCAATATTAACATCAGGATTTTTAAGTCGTTTTGCTTGGCGAACGTTACTCCACGCCTGCTGTATTTTTGCCATTGCAATATCATAATCTGCAAGCGCCTGATAAACAGATGCTTTTTGACTGTCATTAATTGCTTTAACACCTTCGGCATATTTATGTTCAAGTGCCTGTATTGAAATGCTTTTAATATCACAATCTTTACGCCCTGTAAGATAAAACATATGCTTACCAAGATTTTGCATAATCTCATAAGCAATGGATTTATCCTTGGCACCTGATTGTAGGTATCTCTCAACACGAGCTTTAGCAATAAGACGCGCCTCATGTAGCCCAACATGATAAACAAAGCGTTTTGCATAAAAGTGTGGGAACTTATCACGCAATTTCTTCTGCTTATCTTCATCAGTAGCTAAAAGCTCAGGGTTTTCTTGCGCAAGCTCATAAGCCATTTCATTGCGCATAGCAATAGTGTAATAATAATTATCCTTTAAGCTTGCAATTTCAGTTTTAAGTGAAGCTTCTTCAATCGATATATTGCTATCATGCCCTACTGCTGCCTGATATCCTATTTCTGTTACTATTTTATTTACCTTGTCTGTACTAGTAGCTTTTCTAACCTCGACCAACTGCGCTTCAAGTGCTTTTAATTCCTTGGTCTTATCGGCAACCGTGCGGCAAATATCACTATGCGCAGTAATCGCATCAAATATTGCCTGATCAGAAGCGCTTAATTCAGCACGTACCTGGCGCAATTTCTCAGGCATTGCTATTTTATAAAGTGGCAACCACAATAAGCCTGCCTCGCGCGCAAGACCATAATAACCTTTACTATCTTGCGTAAACTGATAAGCAAGTTTCTCTAACTGTGCTTGCGGTGTTTGAGGATTCAAATAAGCGTCAATCGCTAAACGCTTAGCTTCTTTGGCATGACCTTTATCAATACGCTCAATGGTTTTAGCCAAGCGCGATTCATCTTTAATCTGATGCGCCAGAATAGATCGATAATCAACGCCCTTCTCAATAAGCGCATACGCATAGCAATCAGCTTGTCTTGCAAATCCAGCTGATGTTTCAGCGTAAACTCGTAAATGCTCCGGTTTAAACACAGAATCAACATAAACATGACCATCAAACGCATGCTGTGTCTTTTTATAATAACGAAAGCTTTGATACGACGCATCAAGGTAGTTTTTAACTAAATGGATATCCTGATGCTTAGTTGCTGATGTCAGCTTGCGAAGTAAAGAAACCTTCTCAAGTTTTTTGACATCCGCTTTTGCCTGTTGATATACATGAGCCGCCTGTAAGTGATTACCATAGCG
Source organism: Candidatus Nebulibacter yamunensis (assembly GCF_024208055.1). Classification (NCBI taxonomy): domain Bacteria; kingdom Pseudomonadati; phylum Pseudomonadota; class Gammaproteobacteria; order Thiotrichales; family Francisellaceae; genus Candidatus Nebulibacter; species Candidatus Nebulibacter yamunensis. The sequence continues at coordinate 5,261 of NZ_JAMBMW010000014.1, read as the reverse complement.
TTTACCGTCTTCGAGTAATGCTTTCGCTTCTTCAAAACGTGATACTCGCTGTAAAGCAGACTGGTAACGACGTACCCGATCATAATTACCCGCAGCTTCATGCAATCGCTCCAGATCAATCTTCGCAAAATCAATGGCACCACTATACTGATCAAGCTTTTGTATAATATCATACGCCAACGCATCACGCTGATAACCATAATGCTGCGCCATTTGACGTAACCTATCTTTGCGATCAATCGATTGACTATTTTGCTTATTGTGATGACCATCCTTTTCTTTATTGGCAAATGATGTATAAGCCTTCTGTTGCTCAGCAATGCGATAAAATTCTTGCCAGTTTGATCGAGCACATTTTGCCAGTGTCATATAATCATTAATCACACCAATGGATTGACGGTATTCTTTGGTACCTCTTAAAACCTGTAAGTGTCTATCAAAGTGCCAGTTAGCAATATTGATATCTTTCCAGCCATCAGTAAAGGCATTTTCGACATACCCACTCATCATCGCAAATTTTGATTTTATCTGATGCGCTGTCATCATCTGAGCAATCGATGTTGTATCAGATGCCTTGAAGCGATCAATAAGATAATGTGCGGTTTTATGCTCCTGAGCATGTGACTCAAGTTTAGTCTGATCAATACGGAAAAAGTCACTAACTTCTTTAGCAATACCAGAAGATGCTAAGGTTGAAGCAACGGCATTTCTCGATTGTCTTAACAATGCGCAACGCCGTGAAACTGCCTCAATTTTTTCTTGATTCTCTTTATTCTCATCATTACCATCACTTAACGATTTTAAGCTGCGAAGCTCTGCATAGCTTTCAAAAAGCGTATGGTTTCTCTGAATATAATCTCTGGCATCCTTAATAAAGCTGCGATGTTCGACACCAAAATGTCTAAAGGCTTTTTCATATTGGACATTAGCTGCCTGATTACGTAACTCATTGATAAAGTCAAAAGCTTGCGCTTCCGTATCAAAGACCTTAAATATGTGTCGCTGATAACTACTTAGATCGCCTACCACCTTCTCAGCTTGCTCTGGCTGCCATAGCTGCTTAAGGGTATATGCTTTAGCAAGAGATAGAATTTGCTCACGCTTCTCATAGAAATCATACGCCTTATTAAGTGTCGCACTGGTAATACGATTCGCATGTAAACTTTCAGTTAGATCAATGGCATTGTTTTTAATGCGATTAGCTAACTCACCATTACTAACCTGTGCTTCATAAAGCTCATCCCACAAGCCTTGTACTTTTGGATCATCTTGCGCATCAGCAAGTGTGCGCTCACCCAACGCCTCATTAATGCCTTTAGATAACTTAGCAATCTCAATACGCTTATCGGCAAATGAGGCAACAATCCGCGCCTCTTCTCTAATACGCACCATTTCACGCTGCTCATCACTGATGGTCGCTTCTTTACGTGCGAGTGTTTTCTCAACATACGCTTGATAATTCGATAAATACAACCAGGCATCGTGTAACTTGTCCGCTGTTTTAGCAACTAAACCTACGGCACGCTCAACAATATGCTCACCATCAAACCCACGGTTAATGGCAAATTGTACTGGATAATCATAAATATGATCTTTTAAACCACCACGTGAAACCACTTCTTTAACATGGTCAAGATCATTAAAGGTCTCACCGTCGACAAATAAATCAAAGTTATCTCGGTGACGCGTCCCACCAACCAGGAATAAATGACGATCCCAGCCAATAGAGTCAATATCTACAAGTGTGTGATCAAAGGTCGCACCCTGTAATTTATGGATGGTGGCAGCATAGGTATAGTTAAAGTGATTATAAGCTGCTGGATCAAACGTAATGCTTTGACCTGATTTAAGCGTCACAGTGACTTGATTATCATCAACAGCACTCACTGTACCCATAAACCCATTCCTAACACCAAGATTTTTATCATTGCGCGTAAACAATAAGCGCTCACCAACAGCAATGGTTAACTGTTTACCATTGTCATTTTTAAAGTTAACACCACCCGATAACTTGCCTTGATTGACCAGTCGCTCCCGTGCCATTTTATTGAGCGTATCAATACTATCATTCTTATGCGCCAGCAGCATCACTTCAGATAGTGGTACGCCAGCGTCAAGGTGTGACTGCCACCGCTCAAGCATCGCAGTATGCTTACCTTCAACCTTATCATAAAAATGAACATGACCATGTAACTGATAAAGATCAAAACCTTTACCTATCTCCTGTGTTTCAAAGTAAATCGTTGCCTCACGCTGCCACTCTTTATTCTGACGAATAATATCCGTCATTTTAGAAGCACCAACTTCATCAATAATTGAGCGCATCGATGCACCTGGGCCAATCGGCTGTGTTTGCTCGTCATCACCGATACCAACAAGCTTGGCTTCAGCTTGCACCACATGCTTCATCAAACGATGAGCATCATCAAGTGCCAGCATCCCAAACTCATCAACAACAACAATATCACGTTTAGATAAACGCATATGACCTTTGTTTAACTGATAGAGTAGAGAAGCTGTGGTATGCGATTTAATATCAGAAGAGGATTGCAACTCAGCCGCAGCAGCACCAGATAACGCGGTACCCAAAACATTAAAGCCCGCTTTTTGCCATATCTCATTAGCAAGCTTCATCATAAAGCTTTTACCAGTTCCGGCAAACCCAACCGTCACACCAATTGACTTGCCCTGGAGCAAATGACGTAATGATTGTTCTTGAGTTGGTCGTAAATCATATGATTTTAAGACCTTATCAATATCAGTATCGTAAACATTAAAGCCTTTACGCTTACTAAGCGTTCTGGCCATTTCGCGCAATGCTATCTCTTTATCAAAATGCAGCTTAGTGGTATAGCTATCTCTACCATCTATACCCACACCAAGATAAACCAGTTTTTTATCCTGAATAACCTTTTGATACACCTGATTAAAGTTCTGTGTCCCCACTTCATCATGTTCAAAAACTGACTCTTTAATCTGCTTGTCACTAAAAATACCGTGACTCGCTTCAAGCTTTTCGATCACCTGATATGTCAAAGCAGATTGTGAAAGTGGTGAATTATTAATCAAACTAGCCTGATGAGTACTAACCATATATTTATCAATATCGCTCTCAATGTCGGATGATAGTGTAGGAATCACACTATTTTGACTTGACGAGGACGGAAAGTTATTTGAATTATCTGCTATTTGAGACGTAGAATCGAAAGAAGATTGATGATCATTAGCAGGTTTTTCTTGCACATTTTCGGCTTTAGCTGCCAATGGTAAGGGTGCTATAGCTGCACTTTGATCACCATTTTCTACCCTTTCAGCAGCATCGTTTTCCTGCTGATTTTTAACAATAGTTAATACATCATTAGGCACCACAAAGCGTGATAGCTCTTCTTCAACATGTGCTGAATCAATACAAACACGTTCCTGCTCAAGTTTCTTAATAATAATCTCTGGGTTGTCTTGAATCTTTAATAAATTCTCAGCTTTAATCAATTGATTTTGTGCTAATTTATACTTTTGATGTTCGCTGTCTTTCATATGTTTAGCTTTGCCCACTTTCTTCATAGGCACCAAATCAAGACCACGATCAGCATAACTTCTATGATCAATTTGAACATCTAGTCCTTTGCATTTTGCAAATTCATTAACACACTCAGACCATTCACTTCTGACTTTTAAATAGACCTCTTTAAGATCACCATAGTTATATCTAACTTTATTTCCAAAGCCTGTTTCTGTTAGTTGACGCAATGGCATTAAAATATGAAAATGTGGATTATGTTTTTCCCAGTGAATCGCAACGTCAGCAAATATGCCATCGACAGCAATATGCTTTTTAACAAACTCATCAACAAGCTCTTTGGCATTAGCGAAATTAAATTCAAGTGGTATAGAAACATCATCATGAAAACAAAGTTGTGCTCGTGGATGCTTTTCAATAAGTTCGATTCTATTCCATATTTGATCAGATAGCTCTTTGTTTACATCAAACTTTTTTACCCACTCAGGGGAATTATCAGGCAAATAACTCTTTTTAAAAACAACGTGATTCTTATCACCAAAATCAATTGTCTTATCTAGGCGTATACACTTTTTTAATTCTCCACGAATGTAAGCTGCGGCAAATACCGCATTAAAGCCTTCTGCTCGCTTACCGAAGTTTCGGGAGTAGTGATAAATCGCCATCTAGTACAATTCAATCCTTATATTGATACCCTGTACTTTAGCAGATCGCACAGCAAGTCGCAAGACTTGCACAAGTGCGTATTAGGTTATGAACGCAAAAACCAAGATGCCAATCTGGTTATAACCTAATGTTCTAATGAATTCGCTACGCTCATGTTTTCTTAATAGTCCTTTGCTGCTATCATAGACCTGTCATAATCGGATTAAAATTAAGGAAGTTTTGATGGCTGCCAAGAAAAAGACAACACAGGAACGTAAAGCAGATATTCAAAAGCAAATCGATGAGCTTAAAAAACTGGAAGCAAAGATTGATAAAGATCGCGCTGATAAAGTTGGTAAGTTGGCACTCAAATATGGTGTGACTGATTTAGAAGATGGCATCATCGAAAAAGAGTTTAAAGCGATTGCCGAAAAATACAAAGAAGACAAAGAGATGATGAACAAATTGGATGATGAAGTAAAAAAGTCATCATCAGACTCAACCGCAAGTGCACCGAGTTAACTGCCCTTTCAGCACGTGAACGCAAAAAGGACTCACGGCAAAAGTTCTTAATGGGGCTTGCCTTTGAAAAAACAAACCTTGAGTTATTCTTAAAACCACAATGCGCACTTTGTAAATTATCAGCAGATAAGGTTAACCATTATATAAACTCAACATTTGCAACAGCAATCTGCAAAAAAGCCATTGAGTTAATTGAAAGTAATGTGCAAGAGCATGACTTTTATAAAATCGGTTCTGCGGTTTTTAATGCACGTAATTATGAATACCAAAGTAGTAAACGTGACCAACTCTTTGCAATCTTTGGCCAGGAGTACGAAAAAATACGTTTCCACAATATTGTCCGCTTGGGTGGTGATATCATTGCCACAGGGTTGAGTGAATATCACAAAGCAACGGTGGTGGGTTCAATTCATTTTATCGCCAGGCAATATTTCAACATGAATCATACACTAGAGTTCTTTCCAAACCGTATTTAATCTAGCAAAATAGCTATTTAAAAATTAAAGGTGGATATGATCAATGAGATGGGAAACGATAAACAAGTTAGCAGCAGATGAGTTTCGTCGTTTAACAGGTG
>NZ_JAMBMW010000013.1:0-55381 GCF_024208055.1 Candidatus Nebulibacter yamunensis | reverse complement strand
CGAGCCGGATACGCTTTTGGCGAAGGTATCTACGCTTGAAACCTTTAAGATAAGTGGTAATAAGAAACATGCCATTATTGGTGTCAGTGAGCTTTTAGCAAAGAACAATACATTTTCAGCGCATACGACTAAAACCATTTCCGAAGCTTTGCTGTCGATTAAAGGTATAGGTCAGTGGACTCTCTCGTGGTTCATGTTGAAGGGTTTACGCATGTTTAACGAGCTTCCAGCAACGGATCTTGCAATACGAAAAGCGCTTAGCCGTTTTCTTAAATCCCCAACTTTATTGTCTGTTGATGAAACAAGGCATGCGTTTTTTTCACAGTTTGATGCCAATTATGGCTGTTATGCACATAGAATGCTAATCGGTCAAAGCAAATTTATGACTCAAGAGCAATGATATTTCAGTTCAAATTAAACGTACAAAGGCACCGCTCAATTTGGAATTTTATGGCAAATTTGTTTTGTGGCTTGATTGCTTACTGCTTTCAATCTAAGAAACCAAGTTTGCGGGTTAAAAAGATCAATGAATTGCTCGTATTGTAAACATTTATGCCGAACTGACGTTATAGAGGTACTGCATGATTAAATCCTATCAAAAAGCTTTCAAACTAATCCCAAAAGATATATTAATATTAATCTTCGTTTTTGGATTTGCTTACATTGGTAATGCATATAGTTCATTTTATTCATTATTTCTGCAGCAATATGTCAAAGTTAACATTATTGATATTGGTTATGCTTTAAGTGCATCTGGAGCTGGATCAATTATAGGTACAAAACTCACTGGTAAATTGCTTAAATTATTTCAGCCAACTATGGTAGTCATCATTTCATTTTCAAGTCTTTCAATTCTAAATTTTGGCACAATATTTTTGTCTAATCACACGCTAATCATACTGTGCTATTTCTTTTTCATTGGTGTTTTTGGAGCCTTCTATAGACCGGCATTTCAATACCGGTTAGCAAAAATAGAGGATGAATTAATCAGAAAAAATGCTTACGCATTGTACCGAGTATGCATTAGTACAGGGGGAACCATTGGTATTTTAATCGGCGGGTTAATGGCTGATATATCCTATCTCTTAATGGCAATTTTCTTTGCTTCAATCAGTATATTGGTCAGTATATTTTTACTTATAAAACGGGATTACATTTCAAACTCACAGGGTGCTGATGAAAAAACGAGCTTAGCACAAGAAAAACATCCATTATTAAACAAATCTTTTTTATTGATTTTATTAAAACTTGCTATTTTCTCGTTTGCATTTTTTCAAACAGTCGCATTTATTCCTATATATTACGTTGAGTATTTAGGATTATCTAAATCACAGTTTGGCTTGATTCTTGCAAGTGATTTTGTATTTATTTTGGGTTTAGAGGTTTATTTAGTGAACGCACTAAACAACTATCCAAATCATGTTTCTTTAATACTTGGAGTCATTGTTTTTAGTAGTGGCTTTTTACTGCTTTACAGTGGATTATCTCATATAACGTTTCTATGGTTAGCCTATGGCTTGATTTGTTTAGGTGATATTCTTTTTTGGCCTATTTTACTTTCGGATGTTGCAAAATTAAGTAAACCCATGCAAAGACAAGCAGAATATATGATATGGTACCAGATGACCATCAGTGCGGTTCTTCTGTGTTATGCCAGTATTGGATCTTGGATCATAGCAATAAGCAATATTTATACGCTATGGTTAGTATGCAGTGCAGCTCCATTAATAATTATTCCAATTATCTGGATAGAACAATTTATTAGTTCTGTATGTAAAACAAAGAGTGAGCAAGCGCATACATAATATTATGCTATATTTGACGACCATCTATATGACAAATTTAAAATTACATAAAGAATTGATGATTTGCTTTAATCAATAACCAAGGGAGAAATAAATGAAAATCGCAATCGTGTACAGCAGTTCATATGGCACAACCAAAGCAATGGCAGAAGCTGTTAAAAAAGGCGTATTAAAACATATTAAGGATGTGGATATGGTGTTTGCTGATGCAAATACAAATGTTGAAGTATTGGATCAATATGATGGCATTTTATTTGGCTCACCCACTTATATGGGAACTGTTTCTGGTGGCTTCAAACAGTTTATGGACAAAAGTTCATCTCGTTGGGCGGTAAGTGCTTGGAAAGATAAATTCGCCGGTGGTTTTACTAGCTCAAATAGCACTAATGGCGATAAGCTTAATACATTAATGACCTTATTTATTTTTGCCTGCCAGCATAAAATGAACTGGATATCGCTGGGAATTAGTAATCAATCATCTGAATCACAATACAATCAGGGTGATGTTGATTGTATTAATAGGTTTGGCTCTAATATAGGGGCAATGGCACAGTCTGAACAGTGCAGAATAGAAAACTCTGGAGATCTTCGCACTGCAGAATTGTATGGTGAGCGATTTGCAACGTTTATATTACAAACGAGTAATGCTCCAACATGTACATTTGAGCAATAAATGCCGTAAACTAAAAAAATTGTAAAAAATATGCTTCTGCTAAGTTTGATAAAATAAATGTGGATTGCCTTAAATTGGCAGAAAATAATGTACAAAGCCGTAATCCTTGATGGACAGGTTGTTGGTCAAACGTAACCGCTCCAATGATTAAAGAGTTTTAAATACTACAATATGGTTTCTACCTGTAATATCAATACAAATGCTTTCTTTAAGCACTGTACTTTTCTTTTACATATTTATCAACAATCGCCATAAACTCCTGAGCGATATGCTTGCCTCGTAACGTATGTACTTTTTTGCCATCAATAAAAACAGGTGCCACAGGTGCTTCTCCTGTTCCAGGTAAGCTTATGCCAATATTAGCGTGCTTACTCTCACCTGGACCATTGACAATACAACCCATCACCGCAACTTTCATGTTTTCAACACCAATATAATGATTTTTCCATACAGGCATCTGGTTTGTTAAATAATTTTGAATATCGTTAGCAAGCTCTCTAAAAAAGCTACTGGTTGTGCGTCCACATCCAGGGCAAGATGAAACTGTAGGAGTAAAAGTACGTAGCCCGATTGTTTGCAGAATCTCACGACAAACTTTTACCTCATTTGTGCGAGGTGCACCTGGTTCAGGTGTTAAAGACACTCGAATCGTATCACCAATATTTTGCTGTAATAGATAACCTAAGCTCACACTACTGGCAACTATACCTTTAATTCCCATCCCCGCTTCAGTTAATCCCAAATGTAATGGGTATCGGCATTTTCTTGCTAACTTTTGATAAACTTCAATCAAATCTTGAACATCGCTGACTTTACATGAAACAATAATTTTATTTGGTGCCAAGCCCAGCTCTTGTGCATACTCTGCACTTTGTAAAGCCGATTCAATTAAAGCTTTGTGCATAATCTCACGCGATGACAGTGGCACTTTTAATTGACTGTTTTGATCCATCAGTTTAGCAAGCAAGACTTGATCTAAACTTCCCCAATTCACTCCTATGCGCACAGGTTTATCATACTCAATTGCTTTTTGAATAATTTCAGCAAATTGAGTATCTTTTTTACGTCCAAATCCAACGTTGCCTGGGTTAATTCGGTATTTATCAAGCGCTTTAGCACATTCTGGAAAGTCTCCTAATAACTTGTGACCATTATAATGAAAATCCCCTATCAACGGCACATCGCAATCACGCTTTAATAGCTGCCTTTTAATTTCTGGAACGGCTTGCGCTGCCTCATCATCATTAACTGTAATGCGTACCAGTTCACTACCCGCATGGTAGAGCGCCAACACTTGGGCAACTGTTTTTTCAACGTCTGCTGTTGCTGTATCTGTCATCGACTGAACCACAACTGGCGCGCCCCCGCCAATGATAATGTTGCCAACTTTAACCGATAAAGACTTAGACATAACTTAAAGTCCTAATTTATTCTCAATGAGTTTCTCTAGCTTAACCGTATCAATCGCAAATTTACGGATACCTTCGGCAAGCTTTTCTGTTGCCATTGGGCTTTCATTCATCATCCACCTAAAATCCCCCTCGCTTATTTTATAATCTGACTCTTTTGCGAGCTCAACAGGAGACAAATGGCGTATTAGTTCACCATTATCTTGCTGCAATTGTTGCAATAAACTAGGGGCAATTGTCAATGCATCACAACCTGCTAAAGCCTCCACTTGAGCAATATGTCTAAAACTTGCTCCCATTATAATTGTTTTATAGCCATGAAGCTTATAATGTTTATAGATCTCTTTGACAGACAATACGCCATTATCCTCACTGACATCTGGAAAGTTTACTGTAGCTTGCTCTTTCATGTACCAATCGGTAATACGACCCACAAATGGTGAAATCAAAAAGACTTTTGCCTGCGCACAAGCAATTGCTTGCACGATATTAAACATCAAGGTCAAATTACAATTAATACCTTTTTGCTCTAGCACTTCAGCTGCCTTAATCCCCTCCCAAGTTGAAGCAACTTTAATCAAAACACGTGACTTATCAATGCCATACTCAGCATACTTAGCCACCAACTTTTGTGCATATTCAATCGTTGCTTCCTTATCGAAAGATAAACGCGCATCAACTTCTGTTGAGATACGCCCTGGAATGATTTTTAAAATTTCAACGCCAAAGCCAACTGCCAGATCAAGCATTGCCTCTTCAACGCGTAATCTGCCCGACAAATGCTTGCTTTTAGCAAGTGCTTTATCAATGACATAAGCATATTCAGACATTTTAGCGGCATTGAGTAATAGGCTTGGATTTGTCGTTGCATCTACAGGTTGATATTGCTCAATTTGAGCAAAGTCACCCGTATCAGCAACCACTTTTGTCATTTTCTTTAACTGCTCTAGTTTATTCATATTATCTACTCTAAATTTGTTATACGACTTAATAAACACTATGCTTTTACATAGCCTATATTTGATTGCTTATGATCTCAACGTTATAATAATCAACAATATAATACCTCATCAATTCGCTTAAACCCTTCCAAGCACATGATCAAACGATCTAAGCCAAGCGCTACACCAGAACACTCTGGAATATTATCTAAACACATAAGAAGATCATTGTCGATGGGAACTGCTATTTTTCCTAGCGTTGCACGTGACTTTAAATCATTTTCAAAGCGCCGCTTTTGCTCCTGATAATTTGTTAATTCATAATAACCATTGGCAAGTTCGACACCTTGGTAAAAAAGCTCAAAACGCTTTGCAACAAGCTCTCCTGAGTTATCGGGCATCACACGTGCAAGTGCTGCTTGCATCTTTGGGTAATTATAAATAAACACAAATTGAAATTGTGTAAGCCACGGTTCAATACAATGACTAAACAATAAGTCTAAGCATTCAAACATATTGGGAGAAGCCAAACCAACGATGTCTCCAATTTTTTCTTTGACCAACGTTTGTAATTGATCTTGAGGTGCTTGATGTGGATTTATATCTAACACCTTCATAAATACTTCACCATAACTTAAGCTATGAATCACAGCGTTAGGTTTAAGCAACAACAACATTTCCATTATTTCTTGCCTTAACTTCTCATCATCCAAGCCCACTCTATACCACTCAAGCATCGTAAATTCATGATTATGGTATTGTGCTTTTGGATCATTGCGAAAGGCTTTACATATTTGGTAAATGCTACCACAGCTATTTGCCAATAAACGCTTCATTGCATATTCAGGGGAAGTTTGCAAAAAACGAATTCCTGATTGCGTCTCGATAGTAAAAGCATCAATATATGGATCCGTTACAGGATAAGGATAAGATAATGGCGTCTCCACCTCTAAAACATGCTTTTGCTCAAAATACTGACGAATTTTTTTAAGATAAATTGCTCGTATTGTAAGTACTTTTGTCGAAATCATGAAGAAATACTGATTGGCTTAAATTGCAATAATTTTAAAATAAGTACTTAGAAAACACCATTACTATTGATCAACACCATAAAGCATTTTGGCCATACGTAACTTTAAACGTTTGTGCAGGTAAAATAATTACTTGCTCTATGCTTGTTCTTACGTCAACTAAATTCTACAAAAGCCATGCTAAAGAAATTGTTGCATAACTTAAACTATGCCACAATAACTACCATAAATATTGGCTTATAATATAAACTATGTTTTTTAACAAAAAAGTGAACCAAAACGAATTAAAACAACGTGCTGCTCAAGCTGCTATCGAATACATCAAACCAGGTATGGTGGTTGGTATTGGTACAGGCTCAACAGTTAATTTTTTCATCGATGAACTGGTTAAAGCCAAAGCAAAGGTAGAAATGATTGTTTCAAGTTCTGAGTCAACTACTTCAAAGTTAAAAGCATATGGATTTGAAGTCGTTGATTTAAACTATCCAAGCAAGGTTGACATTTACATTGATGGTGCCGATGAGGCAAATAAACATCGTGAGCTTATTAAAGGTGGAGGTGCAGCTTTAACACGCGAAAAAATTTGCCGTGTAGCCAGTAATAAATTTGTATGCATCATTGATCAAAGTAAACTCGTCACTCAGTTGGGCAAATTTCCTTTAGCTGTTGAAGTTATTCCAATGGCGCGTAGCTATGTCGCCAAAGAATTAATGAAAATTGGTGGGCAACCTGTATATAGAGAAGGTGTGATCACTGATAACGGTAACATTATTCTTGATATTCATAACTTTATGATCGATAATCCTTTGCGTATTGAGCAACGAATCAACCAAATTACAGGCGTTGTTTGTAATGGTATTTTTGCAGTTCATCCAGCAGACGTTTTATTAATCGCTAATGAAACAAATGGTGTTAACGTTATTGATTAACCTAAGAGTTTGTCATAAAACTGTCAACTTGATCAAATAACACACCAAGCTCAACGTTTTGCTTCTCATTAATTTATATTTAAGTTATAGCTTAATATGAATTTTCCTTGTGTTAAACTAAAATAACTAAGTTTTACGACACACTCTAAGTCCAGCTGTAGAAATAACTGGTCGGGACGGCGGGATTTGAACCCACGACCTCTAGCACCCCATGCTAACGCGCTACCAATCTGCGCTACGCCCCGAGTGCCGGCATTATAATACACTCTAGATATAGAAACAATTTGAGAATTCGATCTAATTTTAAACCATTTGCATGCCTATCACACCATAAGGCATAGGTGCATTTTGAATTTCAATACCAACGCTATCAGCTGTCGTTTTTAGCAAAGTCCTTTGCTGTGTTCGATCATAGCTAATATATACTCCAGCCGTTGTTGCCAAATTAAATGTCGCAAACTCTGTATCCACAGCTAATGCAATAAAATGTGCAGAACCCATTGGGGGGGTTGTGTCGTCTTCAGAAATTACAATGATGAAACCTTTAAATGGTAGTATTCGCTTAATGGTCTCTCCGCTAAAATTTATCTGTCTGACAAATTCTAACGTTCCTGAGCTAGGTGTATATAGATAAATATCAATACTATTTTGATAAGGTAATACCAAAAAAGCATTTGCCGTACCATTAGGAATAACCAAAGGCATATAAGTCATTCGTGCTCTAGGGAATGATCCTGGCGTAATATCTACAGATGAATCAACCCCAAAAGTCGTTGTACTAAAGTTTATTTGTAAAAGTTTTTCTAGTTGAGTGACACTAGATAAAAACAATAATACATGTTGTGTATTTTGATTACTGTTTATGTCAATTAGTAAAATATAGGCATTACTTATATTAACGAATGTTCCAAGGTTATATTCAAGGCTGACTTGATTACCAACACTATCATATAACCAAGTACCAATTTGATTAGATAAGTCTTTTGTTAATACAATACTATAAATATTATCTTGAGCATTAATGAGTTTTGCAGCTATGATCGTTTCTTCTGCAGGTAACATTGCTGAGTAAATACGATTCATACTGAAAATTAACGCCACTACCCATACTGCCTTCCTATATAATATATGCTTAATCATAAAACTTCCTTAAGGCAAACTTGTCCAACCGTTACCTGGGGGAGGATCACCAGGATTAATAGAGCTATTATAATTGATATCAGCAAAATATATTGTCCCCATGAATATAATCGTATCACCTTTATAGTAACGTACATTACTGTTATAAGAGGGCGCTGTATTTTCAGGAATAAAAATGCGCCACCAATTTTGATTGTTCTGATAAGGATTGTTACTAGTAGAGTTAAGATTCACAAAAACTTGATTATCATAACTGATACGTAAACCCTTGGTATAAAATATATTTTCATTGTAAGGCAATGGATTATTATTCTGAATTACAATTCGCCAACGAACAGGTTGATCAAATGGATTGCTATTTTTACCGCTTTTTTGAACATTAACAAAGGTCAACCCACTATAAGTAACAAACTCACCTGGATCGTATACTTGTCCTTGCCACGGAGTTGCATTAAATTGTGCCACTTCCCAACGGTTACTAGGAGGGGGCGTTTGATTGACATCATTATCACTAGTTGCTACATATCTAATTCCACTATAAGTAACAATATCCCCTTTATAATAATTCACATTGGTATTCCATTGTGGATAAGTATTTCCAGGAATCACTAACCGCCAATCATTTGGATTATTATAAGGATTCTCATTAACTCCTGTATTGATAGGCTGAAGGGAAACAAAAATTTGCTCATCAAATGTTACATAACTACCTTTAGGATATTGTAAAAGAAAATTATATTCTGCTGGCGCTAAATCCCACTGACTTATAATCTCATGCCATTGTAAAGTTGAAAATGTATCGACTGTAGCAAGGTTTTTTAAGCTAGATAAAGTAATCTCAGTTTGCCATACATTCGTTGCGCTTACATCATAAATAAGTAAACTCCAATACCATTCTCCATCTTCCAAACGCCAACCTTGTTCTAATTGATAAGAATTGTCGTTAGGAAATTTCAAAGCAAAACTTGCGGGTGTGGTAGTTGGAAAAGGAAAATAAACAACTTCTTTACCAACACCTAGTACACTACCTGAATTATCAACGGTTAGTGCTCCAATATAGCCTGCTGGACCAACACTTATCGAATTACTAGCATTTTTCTGCCTGTTATTTAATTGTGTCAAGTTTACAACGGGAATATTAACATTTTGTATTACTTGAGGAACTAAGTCATTTATCTGTCTATATTCGCTAGGTGCGTTAACAATTGCTTGGTAGCTTACTTGATGTTGTGCTTGAGTTGTAACGTCCATCTTAACATCATATTGTAACATAGCTGAGGCGTTATTTAAGGCAAAGCTATCTGGGATAATGCTTTTAGCAGTATTCGTTACAGTGGCTTCTGTATTACCCGCGCTATAGTTACTAATAATAGTTGCAGGAGGGATATTGGTATATAGATAATCATTCGTTGCTAACGAAAATTTCAAAGATAAATATGCTGTATTTCTGACATTATGATCGTTCTCAATTGCGCGATTTTGCACTACATTAATTTTAATCATATAAAGGATAGAACCTGACAGGATAGACACAACAGCAACGACAATAAGAGCAATTAATAAAACACCACCATTTTCTTTTGGATATGGGAATGCACTACACTTAACTTCCATCTTTTGCCTGTGCTAGTGATAAAAAATCATGTTACGTATTATAGCGTAATTAAACTAATTTTTCCTTTCTGAAATGGTAATAACATCAGCAATCTTATTTATTTAATAGGGGTAATTTTAATAAGTCTGTGAGTCTTTACTAGACCTGTAGCAAATGGTGTCAACATATTACTTAAAATACCGATTTGAAAGTGTTCTCTCCCATTTTTGTAATACTATCATAACAATTATTTTCTAACTCTAGTTAACTTATATGGTCACACTGTTAAAACAAAACATATCTCGTATTGTTTTTTCATCCTCATTAACGATATTAATATCTTTATGCGCAAGCCAAATAATACCAGGGCAGTCAAATAAGCTCTTTGTTTTGGGAATAGGCTTTCCTTCTGGAACAAACCATTTATGCCCTTGATAACTTGTTAAGCTTTCGAGTTTAGGTAGATATTGCGCCTCAAACATTGGCATAATCCCATCGCTATCAACATGTAAAAAAACGATTCTTCCTTCACGTAGTTTAGTCGCATAAGTACAATCAAACATTTTGCCTAAAAAACTGTCAACGGCATATGCAAGCAAATGCGGTTCATAGCATGATTTTAAAAAGCTAGGTGCGACACCCCCGTGCAATCTTGCACCTGCTTCGATCATAACAAATCCTTTATCATCTTTCATAAACTCCATATGCATAGGACCTTTTACTAACTCTAGTGCATTAGCACATTCAATGGCATATTGTACTAAATCATTATATTTCGTATCCGATGGGTCAATTATATCCAAGCAGTGATAGACTAGACCTGTTTCTCCCACTTTAGTATATTTGCAAAGCGATGCGATGAAATACTTACTCTCACTTTTGACCAAATCCACCACATATTCATCCCCTGCAATAAATTCTTGTAATACCAACCCTCGACACTTCTCTCCAATAGCGGTGTCCCGCTGCCAATTATATTGTGCCAAATAAGCATAGATATGTTCAACGCTATCAAACGAAATCACTCCATCTGAACCAGCTGAGTTAAGTGGTTTGATTATCCATTTATTTATACTGTTAATTGAACTGTATTTTAAAAACTTAGTGAGATCTTGATCTTGAGACAGGATTTCGTAGGAGCATATATGGCGTAGATCATTTTCTTTCAATGCTATTTGCATCAAGTATTTATCTCTTCTAATGGATGAGCTTGAAGCTTGATTGGCATTAATTTTGAATAATGAATTGAGTTTGTCGGCAAAATAAACACCCGTTTCACCACCCGCAACTGCAATATATAAACCATGCTGGCTGAAAAAACGAACGCATTCCTCATAACTGTAGAATAAGTGCTTATATTTTGCCTTGTCTAGTGTACCTATAAGATATGCTGGTACTTGTTCATTGGAAATTAAACAATATACATCGTAGCCTTGTGCAGTGAATGCATCTGCATACAACGCACCCGTCGAAAATGGATCTACTATTAAAATATTGTTATTACGCATTTTTAGCTCCTTCATTATACAATTCCAATAGTAATGTTTTGGATGAAACAGATAATATAATTACAAGCATGACCACAATACCAATCACACCAAATAAATAAGAAGCAATGATGTCATTGGCATTTAATGCAGAAAGTATCAATGCAACAAGAATCGGTGATACACCTTGAAAACACATATATGTTGCAGTCGAAAAAGAAGCAATCTTTTCTGCCTCAGATGAGTTTGTTGGAAGTTTCATCAGTTCTTGTCGTAAGGCTATGCGGCAATAGTTCATTGAAAATCCTATGAAAAAACATGCAACCATGACAATAGCTAAAGTGCCTGCCAATCCTGCAATCCAATCACAGACAGCCAAAATAATTGCAAATATAATAACGATTTTACTATGATTTCTAACTAATGATGCACAAAAGGATCCTACACCTGCTACTGCAGAAGCTATTCCTAAATAGACGGCGTTCCAAATATAAACTTTTTGAAATACAACAGGCATCAGGATATTAAATGAACTAATCTGAAAACCAATCATTCCCACACCTACTGATAGCACAACTAAAGACATCACAGTATATTTACTAAATTGTCCCGTTGAGCTTAGAGCGTTAGACTCATTATTTTCGTGTTCTGAGGCTTGAAGCTGCTCATGTTCTCCTTTCCAAAGAATCAACAGACTTATTGTTGCCAAAAGTGAAATGATGCTAATCACTTGTGCAAACGACAAAATGTTCAAATAATAAATTAAAATTCCACCTAAACACGCTCCTATTTGCACCATAGTTTGCATAAGTCTTGCTGCTATTTCATATTTAAGTTTTCCTGACATGGCTATTATCGTATTATGTTTCTCAAGCGTTGAATTCGTAATAAAACTAGACAGACCTAACAATATCCCCCACATCATTAAATTTAAAAGATCATGTTGTGAAAATACTAATGACGATAACATGATAATGGCATAGATTAATATTCTTTGTACGGCCATATTTTTCAGGGTTTTATCACGTTTTTGGCGGTATATAAATTTCTTAGCAAGAAATGGTAAAAATACCGAAACGCTTAACAAGATACCAATCAACATGGGACTACCTGTCACTTTTAACGAAAACCAAATCATTCCCGTTAACAGCATCAAATCAGTTGAGCTTAATAGCGCAACATAAGTGTAGAATATAGTGAGTGTGACTTTATTATTTTGTTGCATAGACAATCCCTCTTTCCAGTACGATTCCTTAACCTTCATTATAGCATCCTAAAATGCTCAAAACCCATAGTCAATCGTTTAATCAGTGGTTAGATGAGAATTTGATAAAAAAGCTTAAACCGGGTTCAATGGTTATTATGGGTAATGCCTCATTTCATAAAAAGAAAGAGATACAAGCTACTTTAGAGTGTAATAGTCATACGGCATTATTTCTACCAAATTACTTGCCAAATTTTAATCCAATTGAACAAGATTGTGTTGTACTGAAGAAACGAAAAATATATGGATCATAGGCATCCATTGATGAACTCATTAAGGAATATGGGTATTTATTGGAATGACCATATGTCTATGATTATACTTTTTAATAACTTGATATAGCTTATTCATCAGGTGCTACAGCTGTTTTGTCATGATTGTCTTTCCAATAAAATTGGTTTTCAATGATAGGTTGCTGATTTTGTGGCATAGCATAATTATGTTCATTAGGATTGTAATATCCTGGTGTTTTAGGTTGAGCGTTGACATCAGGGGCATGAAGTACATTAAATTCATTATGGGTGCAAGCACTTACGCCGATAAGTGTTGCAACAAGAGTAAATAATTTAATTTTCTTAATAAACATCTAAAAATCCTTTTAACGCGCTTTATGTTTTGTGAGTATGATAGAAGGAAGTAGATTTTTCAAGAAAATGCTGTATTTAGGTGGTTGCAAAAAATCAAAATTTGTTAAGATAAGCACATCAATATAATCAAGGTGTTAAAAAAATGAAAAAAGCAATGATATTAAGCACAACGATATTGATGTGCACAAATGCCAATGCAAGTGGTAATGAACAACCTGAATCAAGTATTAGCTTTACTAAAACGTCTGAAATGATCGTTAGCTCGACAACAGCTTTGGTTAATATCACCGTTAACGCTACCGCGTTGCAAGATGATAGTTCAATTATTCAGCAATCAGCGATTCAGAGACTTACATCTATCCTACCAAAAATTGACTGGAAAGTAATTGATCTAAAAGAATCACAAGCCGATAGTGGTGCTCAAAATATTAAGCTTGTAATCCAAGCTAGATTAACTGATCAACAAATTAAAACCTTACAGAAAGAATTAAAGAGTAATAACTCTAGTAACAGTCGATTTAAAGTTGACGTTATAAGCTTTAATCCAACACAAGATCAGCTTAACCAAGCTAAAGAAAATATGATGCTTGAGATGTATCAATCCATTGAGCAATATGTCGATACATTTAACAACAAAACAAATAGTCATTATTTTATCCGTTCAATAAACTACAATGCAGATGAAAGCCCATTTGCAAATAAAGCAGTGATGTCCATGAGAACAGATAATGCTGCAATTGAACAATCAAGCGATAATAATGAAGACAATAAAGAGATACAAATCTCTAAAAAAGTCAACATGCGTGCCTATGTAACATTAGCACAAAAAGATGTTCTTACTTCAACTATTAAAAAGGATGTGCAAATGAAAATAGCAACGGTACTGCCACCTGCTTACTTACAAGTTGAGGGTTATAACCAGTGTTTACAAACACAAAATGAAGGTACATGGACTGCATGGTGCATACCGAAAGTGCAACCCAAAAGCTGTAGCGATGACAGCTGGAAAGCATTACTTAAACTTAAAGTACAAGGAAAACTAGATGGCATGGTGAATTGCGACTGGCAGAAAACTCATTCTTCTTGACGTCTAACCAATAGGCAGCGATATGCTCAAGCGTCTTGTCATGTTCTGCTTTTTGTTTGTCTTTATAGGTTTTGGGGTCAACTCCATTAGATAGCAACTCCCTGTACTCTGCTGCTTTTTCTCTTGCTTTTTTTAAGGACAAATCAGGGTAAGTCCCTAAACTAAGTTTATAGGTCTTTCCTGAAAGCTTGTATTTAAACAGAAAAGATTTTGAAACCTCCCTTACACGAAGATATAGCATGCTACCTCTACCATCGCTGTAAAGCTTTTCTTTCCCTGTATACTTCAAACCCTTTATTTTACTATCATTCAGCTGCATAAGTGTCCCCAAATTCAACATTTGGAAATTTTTATTGATAAATTATAGCACAGGGGACACTACAGGGGACAATTAAAAGTAAGTCACTATAAGACGTTATAAAACGTCATGAAATCGAAAAGCCTTGTAAAGTAAGGGTTTAAGGTTAGTGTTAAGATGATTATTTGGTGCGGACGGGGAGACTCGAACTCCCACGGTCACCCGCTGGAACCTAAATCCAGTGCGTCTACCAATTTCGCCACGTCCGCATATCTGGGGTGAACGATGGGACTTGAACCCACGACAACCGGAATCACAATCCGGGGCTCTACCAACTGAGCTACGTCCACCATAAACTCTTTTCATGGTACGCCCGGCAGGATTCGAACCTGCTACCCTCGGCTTAGAAGGCCGATGCTCTATCCAGATGAGCTACGGGCGCATTTTCTCTCCACCATTGACGGTATCCAATCTATGGTCGGAGCAGAGGGATTCGAACCCCCGACCCTCTGGTCCCAAACCAGATGCGCTACCAAACTGCGCTATGCTCCGAATATCGATAATGGTGGCCAGAGGCAGAATCGAACTGCCGACACGAGGATTTTCAGTCCTCTGCTCTACCGACTGAGCTATCTGGCCAATGACGCATATTAAAACGGATTTCCCAAACTCGGTCAAGCACTTTTTTGAATAATTTATTTTATGTCTATAAAGTCATAAAAACCTGAAAATCAAAGGTTTTTATGACTATTTTAAGTGCAAAAATTTTTCTTCTTCCACTAAAATTCGTTACAATAACCCAACTTTAATTCTTACATTCTTAGGGAGTTTAGCTCATCATGCTATCTATTATTGTTGCCTATGATCAAAACCAAGGTATAGGCATTAAAAACAGCTTGCCATGGAAGTTGACCGATGACTTAAAGAATTTCAAAGTCCTCACTCAAAACAATTATATCGTCATGGGACGCAAAACCTTTGATTCAATTGGTCATGCACTTCCCAACCGCAAAAATATTATTCTCACTCGGCAAAAAAAATATACTCAAGAGAACTGTACTGTGATACATGACATCCATGATCTTCTGAATTTAGTACGCGAAAAACCACAGTATGAAATTTTTATTATTGGCGGTGCTGAAATTTACCAAGCTTTCTTACCGTATGTCGATAGACTGTATATTACTAAAGTCAACACCATAAAAAAAGCCGATACTTTTTTTCCACAATGGGATGAAAAGCTCTTTAAGCGTATTGGTCAACGCCATTATCTACAAGATGATAAAAATGAATGCAGTTTTGACTTTGAAGTGTGGGAAAAAACTAATAACAACACCACTATGTAATTGGCACAACGTAACTTTACAAAATATATTGACTTAAATCCCGATCTTTTACCAGATCCCCAAGCTTCTCATCTACATAACTAGCGTTAATCTCAAAATTTTTTTCCATACGGTCAGAAGCATCAAACGAAATCTCTTCTAATAAACGCTCAAGCACAGTATGTAAGCGTCTAGCTCCTATATTTTCTATCTCCTCATTGACGCGATAGGAAATCTCAGCAATACGCGCAATTGCTTCTTGCTCAAATCTCACTTCAACTCCTTCTGTGGCTAACAGCGCAATGTACTGTTTAATCAATGAATAATCAGGCTCCGTTAAGATTCGGAAAAAATCTTCAACCTCTAATGACCGTAACTCAACACGAATCGGTAACCGACCTTGTAATTCAGGAATCAAGTCAGAAGGTTTTGCAACATGAAAGGCACCCGAACCAATAAACAGAATATGGTCTGTCTTAATCATACCATATTTTGTTGACACCGTTGAACCTTCAACCAGTGGTAATAAATCTCGCTGCACACCTTCACGAGAAACATCCGCACCTCGTTGATCTGATCTTCTACACACTTTATCAATTTCATCAATAAAGACAATACCATTTTGCTCGACAGCCTCAATCGCTTTAAGCTTAACATCATCTTCATTAACAAGCTTACTAGCTTCTTCATCTTGCAATAATTTAAGCGCATCTTTAACCTTGACTTTCCTGCGTGTTTTACGATCACCTCCCATAGATGAAAAAATACTTTGTAGTTGATTTGTCATATCCTCCATGCCAGGAGGTCCCATGATTTCCATACCAATTGTAGGTGTTGCAATTTCTATTTCTATTTCTTTATCATTCAACTCACCTGCTTCTAGCTTTTTTCTAAACAGCTGCCTTGTAGTGCTTTCAATTTTTTTATCACTTTCCACTGGCT
Source organism: Candidatus Nebulibacter yamunensis (assembly GCF_024208055.1). Lineage (NCBI taxonomy): Bacteria > Pseudomonadati > Pseudomonadota > Gammaproteobacteria > Thiotrichales > Francisellaceae > Candidatus Nebulibacter > Candidatus Nebulibacter yamunensis. The sequence continues at coordinate 38,869 of NZ_JAMBMW010000013.1, read as the reverse complement.
CGTTGGCAAAGCCAACTTTACTTTCTCTTGCTGATGGCAATAGCGCATCCAAAATTCGCTCTCGTGCAAGCTCTTCTGCTCTTACCGCCACTTTTGCTTTTTCTTGCTCACGAAGCATCTTGATAGCAATATCTGCTAAATCCCGTATAATAGAATCAACGTCTTTCCCAACATAACCTACTTCAGTAAACTTTGTCGCCTCAATTTTGATAAATGGAGCATTAGCAAGCCTTGCTAAGCGCCGTGCAATTTCTGTTTTCCCAACCCCTGTAGGTCCAATCATTAAAATGTTTTTGGGTGTCACTTCTTGGCGCATCCCTTCTTCTAACTGCATTCTGCGCCAACGATTTCTAAGCGCAATGGCAACTGCTTTCTTAGCCTCTTTTTGACCGATAATAAATCGATCTAATTCACTCACAATTTCTTTTGGAGTCATTTGCGACATAACTTCTATCCTCTAAAAATTTAAATTACTATGTTTTTGCTTTATTAGGCAATTTTTCAATTGTTAAATTATGATTGGTATAAATACAAATATCTGCTGCAATATTTAAACTCTTTTTCACAATTTCGTAAGCTGGTAAATCTGTATTATCAACAAGTGCATGTGCTGCAGCTTTAGCAAATGCTGCACCAGAACCAATAGACAAAATACCTTTGTCATCAGCAGCCATTACGTCTCCTGAACCAGAGATCAGTAAAGATTTTGTTTCATCTGCGACAATAATCATTGCCTCAAGTTTACTCATCATTCTATCCAAACGCCATTCACGTACCATTTCAACCGACGCTCGTTCAAGATTGCCTTGATAAAAATCCAATTTCTGTTCAAATTTTTCAAATAGGGTAAACGCATCTGCTGTCGATCCAGCAAAACCTGTTAGTACTTTACCATTACTTAGCCTTCTCACTTTAATAATGTTATCCTTAGCAACTGTGTTACCTAATGTCGCCTGACCATCTCCACCAACAACAACTTCGTCGCCTCTACGCACACACAAAATTGTTGTGCCCTTCATTTCCAACATAAAACAATTCCCCACTTAGCGTTTGGGTTAAAAAACGTATTGGCAATAGATTGAGCTGATGCTTAAAATTGCAAGAATAAATTTTAAAAAATGCGTCTTGTCATTGCCAAGACCTTATCTATTGCCTGCTAGACCCACACCCTTTACTCTAGATTTTATCTGTATATTGATTATCAGAATAATCAACGTTAGCATTGATGAACCTAAATGGCAAATTTGGAAAAAACACATGGGCACTGAAAAATTTTATAAAACCCTAGCACAGATAGCCGTAATGCTTAAAAATGGTAAAGTGTTAGGATTACCAACAGAATCTGTTTATGGCTTAAGTTGTATTATTCAAAAAGCGGCTGTTGAAAAAGTTATAGCGTTGAAACAGCGCGATTTAAAGAAAGGATTTATTGTATTATCTGGTGACATTTCACATTTATTAGCGTTAATAGATACCGAAAAGCTCAATGAAAAACAGCTAGAAATACTCAGTCAAAGACAAGATAAACCAACGACATGGGTAGTACCAGTGAAACATGAATACCGTTGGTTAACTGGTGATTTTGGTACGATTGCGGTACGTTTAACAGATCATCCACTGCTTAAGGAGCTAACAATAACACTAGGATGCGCGATTATCTCAACAAGCGCAAATCTATCCAATCAACCGCCTGCCACTTCCTATGATAAGGTACAACATTATTTTGGTGATCAGCTAGATTATATTCATCCACAACAAAATTTTATTGCAGCAAAACCTTCACGCGTTATCAACCTTATTAGCAACGAGGTTTTAAGAGATTAAAACATTTTTTGCATGATTTTATCTTTAGCAATAAACTGATGGGAAAGTGCAGCTAATATGTGCAAAATGACAAGCACCAATAAAATCATAGCAATAAAAGGGTGCCAGCTAAAAATCTCACGTCCAAGCCCAGGATTTTTCGGTAAGAAATTGGGGATATCAAACCAATAAAAATATTGCCATTTGCTATGAAAGAGTTGTGATGCTATAAAACCTGACAATGACATGAGTAATATACACAAATACAATCCCCAGTGCACCAATTTAGCAAGCATCCGCTGGATGACGGGCATTTCTTTGGGATAGGGAATTTTACTGGAAAATATACGCGTAATGATTAAAAACACAACAAGTAAAAATAAACTTAAACCTATAGATTTATGGATGGTCATGAAAAATGCAGGGTTAAGCTTACTGAACATATCATCAAAGAAAAAGCCAACGATAACTTGTAAAATCACTCCTAGCGCAACAAGTGTATGCAGTAATCGAATAAGAACGTTATATTTTGGCATATCATTATCCTTGTGTTGTTTTTCTCCAAATCATGGAACTTAAAAGTATAAACAAGAAAAATAAGAAATCACTATTAATTACTAGGCAGAACAAGAAATACTGCAAAATGGTTTGTGAGTGATATATACTTAGCACATCAATTGCAAAACAAAATCGCGTTAATGCTATGAAGAATTTATTTAAAATATGGAATAAAAAACCACAGGATAATCATTCAACCAATAACATATATGATGAACAGCCAAAAAAAGTACCGATAACCCAACAAAAGAAACTTGTGTTTATTTGCATTGGAGCAATGATATGTGTTTTGATTTTTGAAATATTTATCATTAAGAATCAAAAAGATATCCTAGCACACCAACAGGTTTTACAAACACATATTGAGGATCAAGCAGGAGAGATTCGCAATACACTCTCTGACATCATACACGCAGAAGCAAAGCAAGTGCGTAAATCAACAGATGCTAAAATTGCTGATTTACAGCAGATGATTCTAAATGGCAATACTGAGGCGGTAACGCAATTACAACAAATACAGATGAAGCTTGATGAAATCCAAAAGCAGACAAAAAACTTAGATAAAGTCAGTGATGAGCTTATGAAGCAAATTGATGCTAAGCTTAAGCATATCTCTAGTAGCGCTCCGGTAATAAATGCAAAATTACCACAACCACAGACAGTAGTAGCGACAAATGAAGATAAAGTTACAAATCGTTATCGCATCTATTCAGTCAATAACTATGGCTTAGTATTACAATCAGAATATGGAGCTTTTACAATTGCAACCATTGGTAAAGTTTTAGCAGATTTAGGCGAAATCACTTCAATAGCAGCAGATGGAGTAGTAGCTGGAGATTATAAAATAATAACTAATCCATCAGGATTTAAACTCAACCAAACAGCAGTTATATCAGCATATCAGTAAATAACATAAAATCAAAATCGTTTAGTTTTTTAGCAACTAAGCGTTAATCTTCTTTTTCATCCCGCTCACCTTGTTTACAGCACCTATATTGAATTTTTTCAACACTAAGTGATACAAATATTGCTGGGCAACAAACCCAATAACAAGTGTGGCGATAATAAGCTCAAATACAGCAAGGTAATATATTTGGGCAACGTATTCTGGTGGAAGATGTATAACGGTTTCTGCCCAATGTGCTGTTTTAAATAAAGCTGTTGAGCCAATGGCCATTGGGAACGTAAATGCTGAAAAGCCTGGGCTAAAAGGAAGCGTCATGAGTTTAATAAATGCAATGTAAATTAAAGCAGTCATGAGAATTGCAATACCAACAAGGAGGATAACAACATTTGGCGAAGGATCTTCGATAACAGTCAAGTAACCTGCTAAAGATAAACTTGCAGGTGCAGCAAAAATTGCAATAGTTGGTTTAGACGCATCAGGTATCTCATGACAAAAAATAATGCGATAAAGCATTACAGGTAGTAAAATTGCATAACAAACAAGTCCGAAATAAAGCAAAGTGATTGCCAATGGCTGTAATACCCCACCTGGAAAAGCAACGTCAGCAACAATAATCCCAACTGGTGGTACAAACCATGACGGTACCATGTGATGTAATTCAAAGACTTTCGCTCTGTGAAAGATAAAAGTAGCTAAGAATAACAAATGAATGATCACTGCAATAAGCCATACAATTTCAGCTAGAATATGATTGAAATATTCGATACTATTAGAAATAATCATAAGTGTCATCGCAAATGTAGGGACAACGCTACCAATAACAGGATGAGATAGGTCAGCAAGCAGTTTTTGTGGCCAGAGCATAAATTTACTGGCTACGACTAGGATCAATATTAATGCTATTCCCGCGCTTGTAATCTGCAAAGTATGATGAGTAGAAAGTGCATTTTCAGCACTCCAACCTAAGCCTGATATACCCAATGCCAAACCTGCCATCGGAGTTGGCGTATTTTCTAAAATTGTTTTAATACGTTGTCTCATAATACACCTTTAAGCAATTTAATATACTGATAGTATATTTGACAATAAAAATAAATTAAATTTTTTAAAAGTTATTGGACACATTAATTTTACTTATTAATAACCCAGTCCAACCATTCTTCGGTAAGCTCTGAAATATGTGTGCGCTTGTTTTGAACAACAAGAAAATCACGTTTCAACTCAAACATATCACATGTTAAAATAACACACTCAGGTTGATCGACTAAGGCATGACGTGAAATACAACCGATAGCTTGGCTATTCTTAACCGCTAAGCATACTGCTGCACTACTGCCAAGTTCTAAAAAAATATTGAGTTGATAGTTCATTAAAGGTAAGAAGTTTTGCTCTAGAATGCCTCTTGTGCCTGAGCCACGTTCACGCAAAATAAATGGATAGTCTTTTAAGTCCGTGATGCTCACATTGTTCTTACCTACTAATGGGTGTTGTTTTGATACAAATAAAACCAGTTCATCCTGGGCAAAAGGGAAAGAGTTGATTTGGTTATTTAGACAATTTGTCTCTATGAATCCAATTTCAACTTGATGCTGGATCACTTGCTCAATAACTTGCTCACTATTAGAGATAGTTAGTATCAATTGCACATTTGGGTATTTGGTTTTAAAACTCGCCATACGCGGTGGTAAAACATAGTTGCCAATGGTGTTGCTTGCAGCAATGTGGATCTTACCACAAAGCGCTTGGTTATGAGAGAAAAAACTTTGGACTTTAGCTACCTCTTCCAAAAGCTTAACAGCTTGAGGATAAAGACGCTCCCCATTATGGTTAAGTACAATTTTACGATCAACACGATCAAAAAGTTTCACGCCTAATTTCGCTTCTAATCCTGACAAAGCACTACTTAATGCAGGTTGTGTTAAATTGAGCGCTTCTGATGCTTTAGTGATACTGCCATGCTCGGCAATCGCAGTAAATATGGCAAGTTGTTGATAGGACAGCATATTGTTATGACTCAACCTAAATATTCAAAACCTTTTTTAAAGTTGAAGTTATGTTCCGCTTCAATATGTCGAATCGTACCAGAAACAGAGCGCATGACCAAACTATGTGTTTTTGCGATTTGACCCTTGCGTTTTACACCTTTTAACATTTGACCATCAGTCACACCCGTGGCTGCAAAAAGCACATTACCAGAAGCAAGGTCGGTTAAATGATAGATTTTATTCAGATCCGCAATGCCCCATTTTTTAGCACGCGCTTTTTCATCATCATTTCTGAAAATTAATCTCCCCTGCATTTGTCCACCTAGACAACGTAAGGCAGCAGCAGCTAACACCCCTTCAGGCGCGCCACCTACACCCATATACATATCAATACCACTGTCTTCTTGTGCTGTAGCTATAACAGCCGAAACATCGCCATCACCAATAAGTGCAATACGCGCACCTGCCTCACGCACTTTGCGAATGATTTCTTCATGTCTTGGACGCTCCAAAATACACACTACTAAGGCTTCTATTGGGATAGCTTTAAAATCAGCTAAACGTTTTAGATTTTCAGCAGGTTCTGCATTGATGTCGATGATATCCTTTGGTAAGCCATGTCCACCAACTGCAATTTTCTCCATGTAGACATCTGGAGCATTTAAAAAACCACCATCTTCAGCCATAGCGATAACCGCCAGTGCATTAGGACCACCCTTTGCTGTGATGGTCGTCCCCTCTAATGGATCTAAAGCAATATCAACTTTAGGACCACCTTTACCAACTTTCTCACCAATATAAAGCATAGGAGCCTCATCACGCTCACCCTCACCAATAACAACCGTACCATTAATATCTAGTCCATTTAAGGCACGACGCATGGCATCAACTGCAACTTGATCTGCGGCTTTTTCATCCCCTTTACCCATTTGACGCCAAGCAGATAGGGCTGCAGCTTCAGTGACTCTTACGGTTTCTAGTGCTAAATTACGATCCATTCTACGCCTCTTTGATTAAGTCTTTGTGCACCAACATCATGCTTATTGCCATAACAAAAATAGCCATACAGGAAGGTTGGTGTTCGTTGAAAATCGTCAACATTGTAACAATTGTGATCTGAAAAAGGTATGAGTTTTTTTGGCTAAAACTAAAGGCTACACCTATTTAGACCTAAGTATATTCTGTTACAATGTGTACCAAGGTTATTTTAAATAAGAAATATTATGTTAAGCTTGATTTCACCAGCTAAAAGTCAGGATTTTAGCAACAACGTACCAACGGATAAAGCAACTGATGTATTATTTAAAAATGAAATTACACAACTTGTGCAAAAGCTAAAACACTATTCTCCAGATCAATTTGAGACCTTAATGAAAATATCGCCTAAGCTTGCCGAGAAGGTATTTGATATGTATGTTAATTTTGACAACCAAAATTATACTAAAGCGAATGCTAAGCAAGCACTTTTTGCCTTTACAGGCGATGTATATCGTGGGCTAGATACGTTAAGTTTAACTGCCAACCAACTCGACTATGCACAAAATCATGTATTGATGATCTCAGGATTATATGGACTTATTCGTCCGCTTGACTTAATTCAAGCCTATCGCTTAGAAATGGGAGTAAAGTTTTATATTGATAACTTGCTGTTATATGATTTTTGGCGCGCTAAACTTACTACAAAGTTAAACGAAATTATTGCTACCAGTGAGCACAAAGTGATTGTTAATCTAGCTTCAAATGAATATAGTAAAGTAATCGATCAGAAAGCAATTCATGCAACGTGGCTAGAAGTCGATTTTAAAGAACACCATATGAATAAATACCAAACAATCGCACTTTTTGCCAAACGCGCACGAGGGCGTATGGTACGTTTCATTCTTGACCATCGTATCAACACCATAGATGGACTTAAGGCATTTGATTATGATGGTTATACCTTTAACTCTGAACTCTCACATACATATTTGCTTTGCTTTACTCGAGTAAAGCCATGAAAATAAAACTCTTAGCTTTAGGCGAGAAAATGCCCAAATGGGTCATGGCTGGTTTTGATGAATATAGTAGGCGTCTATCAGGATCTACGATTCAATTACAGCTTATTGAGCTACCTATTGCAAAGCGGACTAAAACCGCTAGCATTGCAAAATACTTGGAGCAAGAAGCAAAAACACTACTATCCAGATTTGATGACAATGATCATTTAGTAATATTAGACGTTCAATCTAAACAAATAAGTACAGAAGAGTTGGCACAAAGAATTCAAAACTGGCAGCAACATACGCCTAATGTCGCAATTGTCATCGGTGGTCCTGATGGTATTGATCAATGTATTAAAGCACAGGCTCAAGAAAAAATCTCATTATCAAGAATGACTTTCCCACACCCGATTGTACGCATCATTTTTGCAGAGCAAATTTACCGTGCATGGACAATATTGCAAGGGCACCCTTATCACAAATAGCGAATGGCAGAAAAGTAATGGTAAAAAATGCTCAGTATATTTTCTGGATTTTGCTCACATTCTTCGTAGATGTAGTCCAAATTTTTGGGGAAATGTAGTATCTTCTTTTTGGTAACAGATTCAAGCCAACCAAGAATATTTAGCTCTTCAGGGTAAGTGGCTGAGGATTCAAGGTAACTAAATGTGATCCCTTCATCAGCGTATGAAATATAAATAATAATAAGGTTTCCCTGGTGATCACGAAGTTTAACGGGAAGCTTTAACTCATCTTCATCATTTATTTTCAAATGCTAAAACCAACAAACAGCTATTTGTAGGTGTAAGTTTATCAGTTCTTAAGCACTATGCAAATGCAACAAATTTCAAAATCGCTCACTTTATAGCTTCCAAAGTAGACTTAAACGCTCTTACCCCCTTAAACTGCTTCAAATAAAAAAATCAATACACATGCACAACCATAACAGTCAATACAATTAGCCATGTAAATTTGCCATTAACATAATTTGTCTTCTTGCTCGCCATATCCCGAAAGCGATTGCAATTCCAATAGCAAAACTCACAAAGAATAATGCTGACCACCCCCAATGTGTTTGAATCCATCCAGCCATTGGCCCTACTAACACTCTTCCTAACGAATCAATCGAGCTTAATACAGCAAATTGTGTTGCCGAGAAACTTTTATTGACCAAGCTCATAATCATCGCAACCAATACAGCTGTCCCCATTGCACCAATCATGTATTCAATGGCAACAGATAGCACCATCAAATAATAACTTTTACCAACAAGAGCAAGCCACATATACATTAAATTGGCAGTCGCCATTAGCACACTCAACCATAAAAAAGTACGAAACAATCCAAAGCCTTTGGCAAGCATCCCACCTAAAACTAAACCAATAAAAGTAAATATAAGCGCGTTAAACTTATATGAAACGGCAATAGTAGTTTTATCAAACCCAAGCTCTGAAAAGAAAACTGTATTAAGTGAAAATGCCAAAGCATCACTAAATTTATAAAAAACAATAATGAGTAACATTACGGTTGCCACCCATATTCCACGCCGAGTGAAAAAATCATAAAACGGCAGAATAACTGCATCAACGAATGTTTTAGGTTGATTTGTCACCTTAGCTTCTTTTGCCAATAGCGTCCCTAGCAATCCTATGGTAAAAAAAGGAATAAGCGCCTGCATCCCTTTATTCCAATTATTATCAAAATACTCAACTATTATCAATAACAGTGCACCTGTCACCATCATTGCAACACGATAACCCAAAACTGATACTGAACTGCCTAAAGCTCTCTCATCTTCATTTAGTATTTCTGTTTGATAGGCATTTATAGCAATATCTTGAGTTGCTGAAAAAAAACAAATTGCCAATGCAATGATCGCAATCATAACAGGGGAACTGGAAGGTGAGAATTGACTCAACAAGAATACGCAAAAAATGAGTATAAGCTGCATAAGCAATATCCAACCTTTTCTGCGTCCTAAATATTTAAAGCTTATACGATCGATAACAGGTGACCACAGATATTTAATCGTATATGGAATTGCCACCAGTGACAAAAGACCGATATCTTGAATGCTTATTCCTGCCTCTTTATACCATAACAGCAAAGATGAGGCGGTTAACATCAAAGGCAAACCAGAAGAATAGCCTAATAAAAACATCACCAGCATCTTGCGGCTAGTTAGAATCCCTTTAATACTATCAATTGTTGCCGCTTTTAACTGTGTGGAAAAGTTCATAAATGTAAAACTCTACCTAGAGTAATGAAAATTAAGTATATACCACTCATAAATTTTAGTGTCAAACATTTAAAAAGCGTATTTATGCCTAAACGACCTTTATCATTACATATTTACCTAAATCTAAGCGCTTTTGTATTTTTGAGTCAAAAGCATATAAATGTTGCTTTTGCACGTGTAAATGAATATCTTGACCGCCATTTCCTTGTCAATAACCTTCAATTCTCACTGTCATTCGTGATTGGCTGTTACGAATAAAGCCATACAGTAAGATTTCAGCACCTAGATGCTCAATAGTAATATAGCTAAATCACTTTTAGCTTTTATATAACCTTTGCTAATATGCTCATATTCTTTGATATATCCTTAAAAGAAAATATTTATACCTCATTACTGCCAATCAATGCTGTTACTACATACTTTAGTGTTTCTTCGCTTTCACGTCACACTTAGTCAGGGGAATAAGTTTACTATGCTTTACGAGTTTATAGCCGATCAAAAGTACTAGAAATAAAATAAAGCCAATATAGATGGCAAAAAATTTCTGCCAAGTTAGATTACCTGTCAAGATGTCATGAAACTCCTGTCCTAAAATAATGATGGCAATCAAAATCATGGCAAGAATGGGTGCCATTGGGAACCATTTTGACTTATAGGGTAAATCTTTTAGTGCATAGCCTTGGATAAGATACGCGCGACGAAAACGATAATGGCTTAATGCAATGCCAAACCAAGCAATAAAACCTGCTAAAGAGGAAATATTAACAAGCCAAATAAACACCGCTCCATTTTCTAAAAAGGAAGTCAAAAAGAAAAAGCAGCCGATAAGTCCGGTAATCAAAAGTGCATTTACTGGAATACCCTGACGATTGATGTAAGCAAATAAGCGCGGGGCTTGTTTAGTATGTGCCAAATGCCACATAATCCGTGTCGCTGAATACATACTTGCGTTACAAGCAGACAAAATAGCAATCAAAATTACAGCATTCATGATGGTGGCCGCATAAGTAAGCCCTGCATTTTTAAAAAAAATCGTAAATGGACTAACTGCAATATCTGAGTTTTTATTTACCAGAATTTCGCTTGTATAAGGAATTAAAAAACTGATAATACCAATTGCAAGTATATAAAAAATCACCAATCTCCAAAAAGTGCGCTTAATCGCTTGTGGAATAGAACTGCGTGGATTATCGGCTTCTCCTGCTGCCACTCCAACAAGTTCTGTACCTTGAAATGAGAACCCTGCAATCAAAAACACAGCCATAAAGCCAATTGCACCATTATGAAAAGGTGCATCACCTATATGCCAATTTTCGAAGCCTACAGAGCCTCCCATACCCGTGACGCCAACAAGAGTCAGAATACCAACCACAATGAAGATAATCACAAATGCAACTTTGATAAATGAAAGCCAATATTCCGTTTCGCCATAAACTTTGACTGCCAGAAGATTAAGACCAAATATCAATACAAAGAACAATACACTCCAATAGATAGTATGCACGTTTGGAAACCAATATTGCATAATAAATGAAGCGGCAATAATTTCAGCGGCAATAGTAATCGCCCAGTTAAACCAATAATTCCAACCCATAGCAAATCCAAATTCTGGACTCACATATTTGCTAGAATATTCACAGAATGTACCTGTTGTTGGCGAATGTGCTGCCATCTCTCCAAGACTACACATTAAAAAATAAACCATTATTGAGATGATGGTGTAAGCTAACATTGCACCACCTGGTCCCGCTTCATAAATCGCACTGCCACTGGCTAGAAAAAGCCCTGTTCCAATAGATCCCCCCAATGCAATCATAATCAAATGGCGTGCTTTCAAATTCCGCTTTAAGTTTGACATATCTTTCCTTTCCCTTTTTATTTTATCTTTTTGCACTAAACTTAACCATTTTATGGACGTGTATAAATAGCGCTACGTAACAGCGCTACCTTATCATTTGCTTTCATCAGTAACGTGCCTGCAAGTACTCCATCATAGGTTGTCGCATAATAATATAAGTCTTCTGCTGTTTTAACACCTGATAGACTCAATAGGGTAACATAGTTAGGTATGATTTTTGCTAAGCGTGCAATGTTGTTCATATCCATCTCAAGACTATCAAGATCACGATTATTAACACCGATAAGTGTTGCCCCACAGTTAAGCGCCATTTTTGTTTCTTGCTCATCAAAAACTTCAACAAGTGCTGTCATATTTAAAGATTCAACACATTCAATGAGTAATTTTAGTTTATCTGCTGTTAAACAACGAACGATTAACAAACACGCATCAGCCCCACTTTTACGCGCATGATATACCTGCTTTTCATCTATAATAAACTCTTTACACAATATAGGTAAACTTGTAACTTGCCTTACTCTTTGAATATCCTCAAAGCTCCCACCAAAAAATGGCTTATCGGTTAAAATAGAAAGTGCACAAGCACCACCTTGTTCATATTCTGTCGCAATCTTAATCAGATCATAGTGTGGGTCAATTATCCCTTCTGAAGGGGACCGTGCTTTAAGTTCCGCAATAATTGCAACTTTCGCCTTATGGATAGCTGTTAAAAAATTATTATTGGATTTAGCTAAGTACTTTGAGTCGATAGTTGGAAGAGATAAAAGTTCTTTATCCTTGGATTCGATAATTTGTCGTAGAATCATATCATTATCCTAAAGGGTTACAAAACACAGTTATCACTGTGCCATTGTCTAATCTGAATTTCAAGTTGTATTAATTAACGTGTTAAATTTAACTTGAATTAAGTGAAAGCTGCTAAAAAATCACTATTTTGCTCAGATTAGAACATAATAAGATTTAAAAGTAACCATACTTATTTGTTACTAAATGTGTAACGAGAATTTGAATTTACACAGTATTTAACAACAAATTATTTAAAAGGGATGGGAATTATTTTCTGAGCAGTTACGTTTAGAGTAAACTTTTTCTTGATTTTTCGATACTTTTATTATCGAATCTACGCTTAAGCAATTTAAATTTAGTCGAAAACTGAATGAAAACTTTAAAAGGACAAACCAGCGTTTTAACCATCACAAGCCTTACTGAATTTGGAGAGCGCTACAGTTACTACGTTATTCAATCACTATTAATCTTCTTTTTAATCCAAAAATTTAATCTTCCACAGGCAGCAAGCGCCTCTTTAGTTGGAACAGTATTAAGCATGGTATATATTTCTGCTTTAGTGGGAGGCTACATTGCTGACAAACTGATTAGTTATTATCGCTCAGCAATACTTGGTGTTGGATTCATGATTACAGGTAGTTGTATACTTGCTATTGCAAGTTCTGAAAATCTACTATTTGTTGGACTTGCATTTATCTCAATTAGTACGGGATTAATCAAGTCGAATATTAGCTCTTTTATTGGACGCTTTTATGATCATACAGGCGCCACTGAAGGGCAGCGTGATTTTGGATTTAATATCTTCTACATTGGTATTAATGCAGGTGGTTTTGCTGCGCTATTTATCGCTTCATATTTGAATGACACGTATGGATTTGCAGCACCGTTTTATTCAAGTTTAATTGTTTCGATTTTGGTGCTAATAAATCTGATTATTGGTTTTTTCTTGTTGGTTAAACACATAAAAGAAGTCAGAATAAACTTAACTATTATTGCTAAAACAACTGTTATTTTGGTCGGATATTTTGTGATGGTGTTCATTATTTTAAAAAATCCCATTATTGCAAATGTAGCAATTATTGTCGCAGCAATCGGATGTTTGGTGATTATGACGTTTTCGGCACAAAAAAAATATTGGCGTAATGTGATCGTGTTGTTAGTGTTTTTTGTGCTTTCCATTTTATACTGGGCGCTGTTTTTTCAAATATTTATTTCGATATTGTTATTTATCTCGCAAGGCGTAAATTCACATTTTCTGGGCTGGAATATATTAACTTCTCAGTTTTTAAGTTTTGAGGCAGCTGGAGTGCTTATTTTTGGCTTTTTCATGGGGAAAATATGGCTCTACTTTGATCACAAAGGCAAACCGATACATGATATCGATAAATTTAACTTTGGCTTTATGACATTAGCGTTGGTCTTTTTAATTATTTGGATTGGCATCAAACTTACACCAATAGATAGTAGTATGGCTGCAACTTATATGATCATTGCATTTTTAGTGATGGCAATTAGTGAGCTATCGCTTTCTGCAATTGGTTTATCGCTTATTACTAAATTAGCGCCACCGAATTACGTGTCACTCTACATGGGCATATGGTTGGTAACACTTGGCATTGGTGGCAAACTGGCGGGTGCTATTTCACAGTGTGTAACTATTGCTGGGGATACTGAGTCAGTCAAATCAAGTATGGCTTTAGGTCTACTATTATTCATTGCACTGACGGTAATCGGCAGCATGTTATGTTTTTGTGTTAGAAGGTTTATTAAACACGGTTAACCTTTTCTTGCCCCAAGCATGATAGAGGTAAGGATAAGCAACGTTCCAACGCCTTGAATGAGAGTAATTTTTTCGTCTAAAAAAATAAATGATAGTAGCAGGGTTGAAATTGGCATTGCTGCTGTAACGAGTCCAGCTGTGCTCGCGCTGACTTGATTACATCCCATAAACCAAAACAAATAAAACAGCGCTGAAGAGATAGAAACTAAAAGCAATACAAAATAAGCAATGTAACTAAGTACCACTAATTCATACCAATTGGTAAAAAACAAAAATGGGACCATGGCAATGGCATTAATAATATTCATTAAAAATGCTGATTTTACAGCAGATAGCTCTGTACTTTTGAATTTGCTGATCACATAGTATAACGCTTCAGGAAGCATCGCGATCAAAATAATCCCGTCACCGATAAGCGATAACGATGAGAAATCATTAGCCGTGATATTTGTGCCATTAATCGCAATTAAACCAATGGTAGCAAATATGATGCATAGTGCTTTTAAACGCGTGATGCGTTGTTTAAAAATAAAGAATGATAGAATAATAATCATTGCTGGCAGTGTGCTAGTAATAAGCCCTGCCATACTAGCCGTGGTAAACTGAATGCCAGAAAGCATAAGAAGGTTAAAAAACATTCCAGCACAAAGTGCTTGCATGATCAAAATAAACCAATCCTTTTTGGCTAAAGTGCAAATTTTATCTTGTGGATTATTTTTTTGTTGCAAAAAAGGAATACACAGCATCAACACTAAGCTACCAACAACAAATCGAATTTCCAGTAGCACGACAATAGGTAGGTTTGCCACTAGAAACTTAGAACCTGTAATATTTATCCCAGTTACCATCTGTGCCACAATAAGTGACAAAATGCTCCACATATTAGCCTCCTTTAAAGTGATTGACTGACGATACTTAATGGTGCCCAGCTTTGGCAAGTTGGCATGACCTCTAACGTGTTGATATTGATATGTGGTGGTAGAGTCGTGGTAAAGTAAACAATGTTTGCAATATCTTCAGCAATAAGTGGTGAGTTTCCTGCGTAAACTTCATTTGCTTTGACTTCGTCACCCTTAAAGCGCACCAAAGAAAATTCGGTTTGTGACATACCTGGTTCAATTTCACTTACGCGAATGTTTTTACCTTGTAAATCACAACGAAGTGTGCGTGAAAATTGTTGGACGAAAGCTTTGGTTGCACAGTATACATGACCGCCAGGATAAGGCCAGTTTGCAGCGATAGAGCCAATATTGACAATATGACCCATGTTATTATTAAGCATAAATGGCAAAATGCGTTTAGTCATATAGATGAGCCCTTTAATATTGGTGTTGATCATCGTTTCAAAATCAAGCTCATCAGCATTTTGAAAGCTTGAAAGACCAAGAGCAAGTCCTGCGTTATTAATCAAAATCCCAATGTTCCGCATCGTCATAGGTAAAGCTTTGATAAACTGCTCAATATCATTCTTCTGCGTAACATCTAATTGAGCGATGTGAATAGGAAAGTTTGAATCTAGCTCTTGTGTTAACTTCTTAAGTCTGTCAAAGCGTCGTGCGGTTAAAATGACTGGGTGACCATTGGCATTGTATTTTTTTGCCATAGCTGCGCCAAAGCCTGCACTTGCTCCAGTAATTAAAACAATTGGTTTTGATTGTGACATTTTGACCCTTAATTTGTGATAGCTAGAGCCTCTTACCGTTGCTATGCTTGCGACAAGCTCTAAGAAATTTCAATATTTAATATGAGTATATAAAAAAACTTATCAACAAGCATCTTCCTTATATATGCTTTTTTGACTGACAACATAAAGCTTATGAATAACATTTGTTGATATTCCAAAAGTGTGTAACATATTCAAATTACAGATATTATGGTGATGAACCATGTGTATTATAGAATATAAATTATATGGATTCTCGGATAAGCTCATAGACATATGGCAAACATTGTGTGGGATGTTAAATGACTGTGTTAGATAAAAAAACACTTCCTGCATTACTCATCAATAATGCTCTCTTCAATTTTTCACGCACCTTACCAGGTGCAATTATCGTTGTAGTCATTCTAGCGCATGGCGTATCCCTACAAGCGTTTACTTTAGCCAAGGCTTTACAGTTAATTACTTCGGCCATTGTCACTATTCCTGCTGGTATGGTTGCCGATAGGTATGGTCGAAAAAAGGCTTTAATTATAGCGTGTTTGTGCCAAATTATGTATTTTAGCTTACTAATAGAACCAACCTCTAATAAAGTAATTTTAGGTGAAATTTTTAATGGAATGGGACTAGCGTTCTATGCTGGCAGTTATGAAGCTTGGTTACTGCATTTAAATAGTAAGCGCCATGATTATCGCTTTATGAACAACATCATTCGCTCTTCTGAAATGGTGTTTTTATCTATTGCTACTGCCTCCATCATTGGTGCGCTGATATCAACCTATGTATTTATCATTACCGTTATTTGTCTTATTTTAGTGACGCTTTTCTATTACATACTTCCTGAAGAGAAGGCTGGAGCGCCTGAAAATAAAGAAAAGCCATTACCATCGCATATGATATTTGTATCAGCATTTCGTTATCTTTTAGTCAGTAATATAGGCAAAGTTCTCCTCATCTCAGGGGTCGTTAGTATAGGAATGATGCAGTTTATTTATCAATATTGGCAGCCATTTTTTGTCCATACAGGTTTAGTACAACCTCTAGTTTTGGCACTTATTTTTTTCATTTACTTTATGTGGACAATATCTATATTCCATACTATTTCGCAAATATATTTATACAAAACTACCATTAATCCCCTCCATTGTGCTTAGCCTCCTTTTAGCAAGCTCATCCATGTATTTATTACTGTTTTTCTCTTCCAGCACTGCTTTGATTGTTATTGTTATATTTTTATATGCTAGCTTTAACGGTCTTCTATCCAATGCCACTAATTTGGTGAACGTTCTGGTGGCACGCAACATCGATAAGCAATATCACTCAACAGGGATCAGCATTATTGATCTGATTGGTAAATGTACAGGCGGCATTGCCTTATTTGTCGTTATCCCCTTTATATCAAGTGCCAATATATTCTGGATATGGCTAAGCTTTGCTTTGCTTTGCTTTTCTCAGTGCTGGCGATCATCCTATATTTGCTACATGCACGTGCTATTTTTGCCAATGAAAGTCATGATATTATTCGCTAATTTTATTCTTGTAGAGCTATCCTGAGAAGGCTTAATTTCCTGGGGCCCTTATCGTATAATTATCGATTCTGATTGGGGATTTTTTCTAAACCAAAAAAATCAGTAACAATCATCCCTGTTTATTCGCTTTTTTGATACCATAGCCCTAATCCATCAAGCTGATATGTAGTTAAGAATGCAAATAGATAGTTTAGTAATTTTTAAAAATCACCCAGCGAGAGTGATTGGTTTTCAAGATAAGAAAGTCGAAATTCAGTTAGAAAATGAAAAAACCATAAAATTGCCCGAAAAAAATTTATTATTGCTACATGATGGTGGTTTTAAGAAGTTTGATGTACTTGCAGATGAATTAGGAGATGGTGAGTTAATTGAAGCCTGGAATTTATTACAAGGTGAAAAAACAAGCTATCCAGAATTAAGCGAATTAATTTATGGTGAGTATACACCTGCTACGGCTTATGCCACATGGCAACATGTGCAAAAGAATGTCCATTTTGCTGAAGAATCTGGTGAAATCGTTGTCAATAATGAAGAAACGATAGCTGCTATTATCAAAGAAGCAGAAAAGAAAAAACAAAAAGCGCAAGCCTTAGAGAGTTTTATCACTCGGTTAAAACAGAAGACCTATCTCACTCAAGATGAACCCTTCCTTAAAGAGATTGTGAGTTTTGCCCTAGGGCAAAGTTTAAGTTGTCGGTTTTTTAAATTCTTAGACAAAGAAGAAAATCAACAAAATGCACATCTATTATTACTGGAAATAAATTATTGGAATGAGTTTTTTAATCCATATCCAATCAGAATGGGCATAAGTTTAGATGAGCCAAAGTTTGATTTACCTAAGCTTCAAGATGAAACAAGAGTAGATTTAACCCATATGGAAAGTTATGCTATTGATGATGAAGATAGCCATGACCCAGATGATGCAATCAGTTTTGATGAAACCAATCAAAAGTTTTGGGTGCACGTTGCAGATCCTGCGGCAATAATCACTCCCGATGGTAAAATAGATATTGAAGCGCGTGCCAGAGGTACTAATCTATATTTGCCAGAAAAGATTGTACCAATGCTACCACATCAAGTAACACATAACTTGGCACTAGGGTTACACCCACTTTCACCTGCGCTTTCTGTTGGATTTAGAGTGTTAGATGGCGAAATTCAAGATATTGAAGTGGTATTATCGACTATCAAGGTCAAGCGTCTAAGTTATACAGCAGCTGAAGCAAGACTAACAGAAAAACCATTTCAATATTTTGTTGAAGCTTCTAAAGCCTTCAATCAATATCGTCATCAGCATGGCGCTGCTGATCTACAGTTTCCTGAAGTCAAACTACAGTTGAGAGAATATAAAGTTGAGATTAGGGAACTTGAAATATTAAAGAGTCGTAATATCGTGCGTGATGCGATGCTTATGGCAGGTGTTGCTATAGCGAAATTTGCTGATATGCATAATATTCCATTACCATTTTCAACTCAGCCAGAGCATGATTTAACTCCAGAAGAGCAAATGCCTGTTAAGTTATCCGAGATGTTTGCCATAAGAAGACGCCTACAAAAAGGTCAATATAAGAGTGCCGCTGATCGTCACGCAGGAATGGGATTATCTGCTTACGTTCAAGCTACAAGCCCATTAAGGCGTTATTTAGATCTGGTTGTTCATCAGCAACTTCGCCGCTTTCTAAAAGGTGAAACACTGTTTTCAGAGGAAGAGATTTTGGTGCGTATTGGTGAAAGTGAATCTGGCATCAAGGCTGCACGTCAATCAGAAATGTTTAGTAACAATCATTGGAAATGCGTTTACCTTATGCAACATTGTGGCTGGGAGGGTACGGCAATCGTGATCGAAAAACAACAAGGGAATCGTGTCACCATATTTATTCCCGCATTATCGCTAATCAAAAAACTCACATTAGTGGAGTCGGTAGAATTAGATGAAACCATCAAAATAAAATTAAGTCACGTGAAACTTCCAACTCAGGATTTTTATTTTCAGGTGGTTTTGACTGACAACACTGTAGGCAGGTGAAAATACTCTATTTTATTTTTGCTACCGTTTCAAAAATTTTGCAGGCTATACGTACTCGTTACGACAGATATTTAACCAGGATAGTTTAGAAAATTAGGCGTTTTAGCTGTAACGATAGATACTATCGATTGCAATTATAAATCGTCTAATTTATAGCGATGGTTTAAATTCTTTTAACTTCATCCCAATAAATAATTCACCCAGAATTCATGGTTAAAATAACGATTTTACAAGTTTCATACCGGTTGTGGGTTATTGTAATATCGTTTGATCTGAGTGGCAAGCCAGCCACCATCATCCATGGGGAAAGTCCCGACACTAGTGGTACTACCTCCACCCCATAGAATAGCAAATACATGGCTTTGTTGAGCTTTATCCATGTTGTCGCGCGACCAATCATAATTGCTGATCATCTGACCATTACTCAATAAATACTGTGGCAATTGACATGCTGGTTCACAATCATAAATCTCTTTTTGCAGAGTAATATTTTTGATATAGCTTTGTAGATTACTTAAGTCTTTTTTAACCACAGGATTACCCAAGAAGTAATCAGGCGCTGTTGCCCCATGGGTACCTTGATCAAGCTCATCTGTCGTCTGTAAATGCCCTCCTGGCAATTGCCATAACATTACAGGCACTTTACCCAAACCTTCTGATAATTGCTTGACATAAGTTAGATAATTATTCCAGTCACGGCTATTCCAAACAAATCCTGCACCTACTTCACCTGGTATTGGATTACGCTCGTATTTATCAAATACCAAAAAATCTGGTTTGTAAGCTCCGGTATACAAGCCAGCATCCTGCCACAATTTAATCGTTGAATTACTGATAACTTCCTCTACTTGTTGTTCTGTTAAATCCTTATGCAACCAATTTGCACCTATCACATTCCAGACATTTTCTTGCCACCCAAAGCTAATATCTGGAGCAAAGTTTTTGATCACCCAGTTACTAGCCTGGATCCAACCTTTAAAGTCATCGCTGAAGTTTGGCAATTGCGCCGTTTGACCTTTATAATCTTTTAATATTTCAATAGCATTCTCTTCCCATGGTTTTTTAACGTCCCATGGGCTATAAACGTCTGGTTTAAGAGATCCATTTTCAGCAATTTGAAAAAAACCTTCAGGTGTTTTGTTGTTAATATTCAGTGTCTTACCGTTATTCAACATAATTGTCCAATTATGCGCAGTTGTAACGAACCAATAAGCCTGCTGCAATGCGTTTTTGACATCTATAAAAGTTGGTGAATTTGGATCAAGCAAGTCCTTATATAAAGACATTTGCTGGATCATCCCCATAAGATCAGGGTTTAATATAATTGATCCTGGCAGATCATACTTCTTTCCTTCAGCTTGAATGGTCTGTGCTTCCAACATTAAGTTAATAAAATGCTTTGTTAAAATCAGGTTTTGTAGCTCATCTTCACTTTTACTATTATCAAAATCTTTAAAACTTGTGCCCCCGCTCATTTCGGCAGTATAAATCACCATAACAGGACGAGTTACACGCTTATTTTGCTCTGTAACCACCTGCGCAAGTTTATAGGTGTTTTGAGTGTAAATTGGATAAATAATCATACCAGGGTCACCATTTCCGCCATCACCTGCATATTTAAAAATTGCATCTACAGGTCGATCTCTAAACTGTGTTGGATTTAGGAAATTGGCATCCGTCACAGCTCCCATAGCAATATAATTTGGCCAGCCCTTTACAGATGGATGAGCTTCATTTTTATCAAATTGCAAGACAAAGTGATTACAACTTTGACAATTCTGAATCACTACTGTTTGCGGTTTTAAGCTATATTGATAGTCACCTATCGTGATACTTGCAGCATCCACTTCATAACTACCCACTGGCAAATTCACTTTTAGTTCTTCACCATGCGTATCTTCAATCTCTTGTTTATCAATTACCTTGCCTGCCTGACTTAATGTCAACGTTGTTTTGCTACCTGTTGGTAATCCTGAGATTGTATAAAAAACAGGGTAAGTGATAATCGGTGTTTCTGTAACATTCATGCTCACAGAGTAAATGGTGCTTGGATTTTCAAGAGTTACTTCAGTTGGAGAAAATGTAAAGTGGTAAACGCTCATAGAGCCAGTTATATCTTCTGTACTAAACCGATAGGTTTTATCTTTTGCCAATGTAATCGTCTTATCTGCGCCCCAAGGGACATCTAAGGTTTGGCTATCACTTACACTATTTTTATCCTCTATTGTCACGGAAACAACGTTGTTACTGATTCCTTGTGGTTTTTCATGCAACAAGCTGAATTTTAACTGTGAATCTTGCAATTGATACTTTAACGTCACGATTTGCGATTTATTTTTAACTGCTGTCACAGGATTGGCTGAAACAATAGCAACTGGTTGCTGTATATCATCCTTTTTAACATATGCGCTAATGCTATATCTCCCGGGAGTTACGTTTAAACCTTGTGTTTTTACTGATTTCCAAGTAACCCTATACGCAATTACCCCATTTTCCATAAGCTCAATTACAGTGTCATTGGGTAGTGTGTGACTATCGTTTGCTTGCTCAAATAATAACAGACTTGTTTCTTCTGGTTGTGAGGACTGAACGTGGAACTCAGTAATATTTAAGTTATTTTCTGTAGATGAAAAAGTAAAACTTGCCAGATGACCTTTAGGTAATATTACATCCTCTTCTGGCCACCAATATTGTCCATACTGAACCTTAATATTTCGTTCATCTTGAGATATAGTCACTGGTGCAGATAATTCCTTTTTAGCTGTATTGTCCCTGAGATCCCAAACCGCATTTATTTTCCCTTGGTCTATTGTAAACTCAATGGCTCGTTGTGTCAGATCAATATCTTCATCACAGCTAAAACTTAAGGTCTTCGTCCAATCTCCGCTGATTTCTTTTAAAGTGCATGTAGCATATGTACCGTTATACAAAAAGCCAAGCACAGTTAAAACTAATATTTTTTTGTTACTATTTTTCATTTGTGTTCTCAACTTGTTCTCTCATATTTCTGCTTCAATCGTGAATTTTAGTCACCACTTTTATATTTTTTAAATTTTTATGTTCATCTCTATATTTAAAAAAATCTAAAGTCAAAGCAAAGTACCTCTGATAATTCTTTTACGTTTTGATTTTGAACTTCGATGGAATAATCTAAAAAAATAGACTTTGGCACGTAAATGTTCTCTATTTTATCTTTCTTGATATTATGTTGGTCAAATTATAATAAACAAGTTTAACGTAAAATTTAGGACAGATAGTCTGAAAACTATATTGCTTCTTGACACTTAGCAAATCTCGTTCTGTTGCAAACTTTGCACAATTAATTTGGTCTAAATTTCATAAATAAGCACAATTAATCTGTTAATAATTGTATTGCATTACAAATAGTTACACACTAAATACATTGTTCAGCTATACATCGAGATAAATATCATTTAGCCTGTGTTGACTTTTGTTCATCCTGGAGCATCGGATGAGAATAAAACTCCCTGTATTGTCACGGGTTTGTGGCATCTTGTTTATCCTCCTATCGATATCAACTTTTACGACTTATGGTGCTGATCGCACACATATTGATTGGCTCTCATCAGGCTTTCCTAAGCAAATTACAGACCAGGTAACGGGTTTAAAACTTCAATTTGAGTATGATCGGCATGAACGTCCCTATCGTATTGTCAGCAGCGATGGTGAAACCAAGAGAACCTGGCAATATACCTATAGTGCCACCGTCAGAGGTGGCAAGGCAATGGCAAAGGTGGCATTGCCAAGAGTGATTAAGGAGAGCGGGATAGGTACAAAGGGGTTAACAACCCCTAAGGAGTACTTTGGAAGTAAGACTAAACAGGAAGTCAAAGACGCCCTTGAGAAGAAATATGGTCCTCCAAAGAGCTCTCGTGAATATGCCAATACCTATTACAACGATAAGACCAAGAGGTCTTACAACGTACATGAGGAGCCTGGGCATAACGACGACAAGCCGCACATAGACATAAGGCGCCGAGGGGGCTATGAGGAGCGCAAATATGATTTGAAGGAGGGCGAATAATGAACTCTCCAAAAATTATGGTTAATGGCGCCCTGATGGATAAGATTTTTTTTGAAGAGAATGTCCGAGAGGTGAAAACTTATTCTTGGGTGGAAAAGCCTATGGCTACGATTACCAATCATGGACACTGCGTTGTATGTACGGTCGCTTTGCCAAATAACCAGAGCGATCGGGTATTTGTATCTGGCTCTCTCTTGCTGTGCGACCATTGCCATAGGAATTATTTGGTGTAATTTATGTTGCAAAGGGTGTAGAGAGTGCGGCAACAGGCTTAAAACAACTACGAGACGACCAGCACTCACAAACGACAAGTCGAGGGTTTGTACGTCGACTGCATGATGTAAACCCTTCTTCGGTTTACATATAGACTCCACGCACAATCGATTGCGGCACATTCGTTGTTCCATCACTCGCAGCAGTCAAGTTTGACTTTGACTTCGAAATTAACGAAGATGGAATACTCGCCTTTACAACTAGCGACTTGGAAGATAGGTTGCTACTTGACTTCTCAGTCTCCCCTGCAGGTGAGTAAATCATGAAGGTCGAATTAAGTATATAGGTGAGCAAGCTACAGTAATTGTTAATGAGGATGGAAAAGTTATTACAACTTATGGAAAACCAAGAGGTGTTAAATGAGTGAAGCCTTACTTAACCTTAGCAAGCGTCATAAAGACCTTTTGATTATAACTTTGAACAACAATAAACAGTCTAAACTTATCAAAATAAATGGATCACTTCTGTATTGTAAACCATCCGATCGCGAAGAAATTTGTCAAGTACTTTTAGATGAGTTTTGTAATAAAGGTCTCAAAGCTGACGATGAGCCAAACTCTTTAGGTCTTGAGCTTGAGGATTTAATTGATTCAATAAGGCGGGAAGATTTGGGGTGACTCAGTCGTTCTACTTACCCCTTAACCCCTATAAGGACTATTGTTAAGGTACTCATATTGTTGAGAACACGATAAAAACA
Organism: Candidatus Nebulibacter yamunensis; assembly: GCF_024208055.1. Classification (NCBI taxonomy): domain Bacteria; kingdom Pseudomonadati; phylum Pseudomonadota; class Gammaproteobacteria; order Thiotrichales; family Francisellaceae; genus Candidatus Nebulibacter; species Candidatus Nebulibacter yamunensis. The sequence goes on along the minus strand of NZ_JAMBMW010000013.1, from coordinate 14,744 downwards.
GGTCAAACGTTACTCACAAAAGCAGGGACTACCAGTTTTTATGATTCGGTTAATAAAACGTCAGGGTTATTACTAATAGTTTGTTGACTCAATAGCATTCAGACCATACTATTAACACGACAAAATCCCTTGGTAATTAGTCCGACACTTTACCTTGGTAATGACACTTGTACAACTTAAAGTTTATTTATATAGGAAATGTGTAACTAATGTAAGCAGTCAAAGTCACACTTGCCGCAACCTTGACATCATTACCGTGATAAGGGTTAGATGTTCTTAAGTCTGCGGTTGAACCAAATAAATAGCCAAGTTGACCCCCAATATTAATACCATTTGTGAATTTGTAGCCGACCCCTGCTGCAAGCTCTGGTAAAAATTCAAAATTGGTGCCATTGGTACCAGGAACAAAATAGGTGTCAGTATTTGTAATTTGTTGATGAACATAAGTTGCACCCGCTTTCGCAAACACATTAACACCGTTATTGAAAGTGTATTTGCCAACAATAAGAAGAGGGATGTTCCACTGGTTAAGGTTAGATTTATCTACACCATCTGCTTTTAATGAAGCTAAGCTATAGCCATAATAAAAACCGGATTCGACACCAAGACTTATGTTTTGGGTTAAAGCAAGGTCATAACCAACTGCAAAACCACCATAGGCACCACCTTGTGTTTTGGTGGTATTACTGATTATTCCACTAGAGTCGTAGTTTTGTGTTGATGCACCACCTAAGCTTGCACCAAGAGTAAGTCCCGTTTGCACACCTTGAGCAAATACAAAGTTACCACTTGTTAAACAAAATGCAGTGATGCCAATAATTTTACTCAATTTTTTCATATTACGTCTCCATATCTCAGGTTTAAACGCTTATAAGTATATCTTATTCACGTTTTATTTTGCAGTATTTCTGGTATTGGCGTTTTGTAACAAAATTATTTCCATGAAGGAATATTTTAATAACAACCTTTGGCAGATTATCGCCCTAATGCTTGATGACCTAAATAACTCTTAATGCTCACTTAATAATACCCCTAACCATATCAATTGTCATGTTGGATTATCAACCATAACGCATTTAAGAGATGAGACACTAATGTTTGCCCCTAGGGTCTAAAAAGTATGTAACTCTAGAATTAAATTAAAAATTCAGCTTTAGTGATGGGAATATAGATTTCATGCTTGTCATTGCTTCGCTATAATGAGTCCACTTAAGTTTTAACACATACAACACATGTATACAATGAATTTTTGTGCTGGACCTGCACAGCTTAAAAGCCATATTTACCAATCACTTATCCAGATGATTCATGATTACAAAGGTACAAAATTATCACTTTTGTCGTTGTCTCATCGTGACGAATTATTTGCAGAGGTCAATCATAATATCAAACAATATTTAACTCAATTATTAAATTTAAGCAATGATTATGAAATTTTATTGATGTCGGGGGGGGCTAGCGGTCAGTTTGCTGCAATCCCTATGAACCTGAATAAAAGTGGTAAAGCCCTTTATATCAACAGCGGTTATTGGTCACAAGCAGCAATTAAAGAAGCCAAAAAATTTATTGCCGTAGATCTCTTATCAATGACAGAGTCCAGTGATTTAATAGCTTCTCAATATGATTATGTCCATTACACTGAAAATGAAACCATAGATGGCATACAATGGCATTATATTCCCAATACATCATCACCACTGGTTTGCGATATGTCTTCGAGTTTTCTGTCAAAACCAACAGATATATCTCGATACGATTTGGTCTATGCTGGAGCTCAAAAAAACATAGGCTTACCAGGTATCACTGTTGTGATCATCAAAAAAAGTTTGATTGATGAAGACAAACAAAGTATTCCAGCGATATTAAACTATGCAACAATGCAACAAACAAACTCTTTGTATAACACACCAGACGTGATTGCTTGGGTGTCAGTTGAGTTAGTATTGCAAGATTTATTGGCACAAGGCGGCTTAGCGATTGTCGCTGAAAACAACAATCATAAGGCAAGGCTTTTATATAAAGCAATTGATGACTCAAAAATATTTAATAATTTCATAGCAGCTGAAATACGTTCAAAAATGAACGTAGTCTTTCATTTACCAAGCTTGGATCAAACTACAGCCTTTTTAAATTTTGCTAGAGAGAAAGGTGTTTATGGCATTGCTGGACACAGAAGCACAGGCGGTGTGCGAGTAAGCCTATACAATTCAATTACATTAGACGAAGTAAAAGCATTTATTACTGTAATGCAGGAGTTTGAATACCATGGGAAATAAGGTTGATATTATTACAGTTGATGGTCCAAGTGGAGTGGGAAAAGGCACGTTATCACGCTTGTTAGCCAAGCAGTTTGATTACGCCTTGTTAGATAGTGGAGCCATTTATCGGCTAGCGGCATTACTTGTTTTGGATCAGCAGTTAGATCTTTGTAATGAAGAACGTTTATATCACACCTTAAAAAATTTAAATATTGACTTTAAGATTGAAGATGATAAAACAACCGCTTATTTGAATGGTGTCGATGTAAGTCCCCGAATCAGGGAAGAAAAAACAGGTATGATAGCATCTAAAATTGCAAAAATTCCTATTGTGCGCGAAGCTTTGCTTGCGTGCCAAAAAGACTTTGCTAAAGGAGTAAAGGGCTTGGTTGCAGATGGAAGAGACATGGGAACAGTTGTCTTTCCAAATGCACAATATAAGTTTTTTTTAGACGCAGAAATTCAAGTGCGTGCAAAGCGACGCTATGATGAACTTGTTGCTAAAGCTGAGAAAGCAGATTACAACGAGATTTTAGAGCAATTGCAAGCACGTGATGCGCAAGATAGGAATCGAGCAATAGCTCCCTTGAAAGCAGCAGATGATGCAATTGTTGTAGATACTAGTAACTTGGATATCAATGGCGTTTTTAATAAAGTATTAACCGACATCAAACGTATAGATAGATTAAGCTATATGAAACGGTGGCAGAAAACCTATTATGACTTGTTAGTCAAAAATATCGATACACTTAGTTATGTACCAGAATTTTTGGACAAACCTTATTTAGTTAACAAAGCCAACACAAGACTATTATGTCAAACAAGGGGAATGTTTTATTTAATAACCTATGCGCGCTTAAACAATCTAGAAGATGGGTGGAACAAGGCTTTTAAGCTTTATCAGCAGATAAAAGCACTTTATTGGAATCACTCAACACAAAGCTGGCACAAATTTGTTCAAGATGGGAACGTTAGTGATCCTTATGAATATGCTTTCTTACTCTTCTCATTGAGTCATTTATATCAAAAATACACACAAACAGATTTATTGGCGGATATTTTGAAGGTGAATCAATTAATTCAAGAGAAGTTTGTAAGTGAAGCATTTAAAAACTTAAAGGATGCACAAGGTGTAATTGGTCAAAATGCGCTGATGCACTTATTTGAAAGTTATTTAAGTGCTTATCGCTATACCAAAAGTGATATTTTTAAAAATCAAGCACAAGCTTTATATGAGCAAATCATTATTTTGTTTTTTGATCACAAGCAAATGCTGATGCGTGAATATTCGATTGAATATCAACCTGTTGTTTTTGAACCAGGTCATAGCTTTGAGTGGAGTGCACTTATTTTGGAGGCACTAGAACTTGGTGTGGATGTAGGACTCATGCCCGATCATAAAGCATTATTTTTGTCTGCCTCTCAAAAGGGTGTTAATGCTAACGGCTTAGTACGCAGTAACTTGAATAACAAAGATGATCAAACACAATATCGCATTTGGCCGATGTTAGAATACATGCGCTATCTTGCCATGACAAAACAAGAAAATACACTTGAAGCAGCATTTGAAATTTTTGCTAAGGTGTTTATAGCAAATGATTTACCAATTGAGTATATCGATCATAATGAGCAAGCTGCCTTTGATAAAGTAAAATCAACGACAGGCTATCATCTGATTAACTGTTGGCAATACATCAGCACAAAGAGGTCAATATGAGTAAGCTAAGCAAATATTTTTTGTATCTACATGGTTTTCAAGGGTCACCGACTTCACCCAAAGCGCAAAAGCTTAAACAATGGTTTAAGCAAAAATATCCAAATGCTCAAATCGACATGCCACATTTAACCATGAATACACAACAAGCAATGAGCATGATCGATCAACTCTTATCTCAGGCTAAAGCTGATAGTAAAGTAATTATCGGTAGCTCACTAGGCGGTTATATGGCGCATTTATTAAAACAGACGCGAAGTGATATTGACAAAGTCATTTTAATCAATCCAGCTTCACGCTTAGATTTGATTGCTTTAATGCCACAATATAGCGATATGTATCACGAGGCAATGGCATTAGTGAATGCCATGCCAAAGCAACTTAAACACATGAATGATTATCTATTGCTGTTACAACAAGATGATACAATCACACCTGCTCATCTAGCAGAACAGGTCTTTGCCTGTGCGCACATCGATATAAAAACAGGTCAAGGTCACTCCTATAGTAACATTGACGTTAGCTTTGAGCTCATCGAAGAATTTTTGACACAACCTTCGGCATTATTCCATAAACTGGTGTAAGAGTATGCACAGTAAAATTTATATTAATGACATGGGTGCTATCAATGCTTTAGGTTGTAATAAAGCAGAAATTGCACGTGCACTTTTGACAAATAAAACAGCTTTAAAACCATATGATCAGCTTTTTAGTGGTAGAAAAACCTACGTTGGTCAAGTAAGTTGTGAATTACCAGCTTTAGATAAGCGTTATGCTAAGATTGATTGCCGTAACAATCGAATGCTGTTAGCAGCATTTAGCCAAATCCAAAAAAACTATCGAAGCTTGTCTGCCAGCATTAATCCTGCTCGCATTGCAGTTATTCTTGGAACTAGTACAGCTGGTATTTTGGAAAGTGAACAAGCTTATATAGTACATGCTAAAACTAAAGCTATGCCTAGGCGTTTTCATTATCACAAACAAGAGTTTGGCAAAATGGCACAATTTGTGGCTGATCTTTGTGGTGCTAAAGGACCGATATATACGATTTCAACAGCATGCTCATCTAGTGGAAAAACGTTTATGGTGGCAAAGCGATTAATTGAGGCCAATATATGTGAACTTTGTATTGTAGGTGGCTCAGATACGTTATCACAGGTGCCACTTAATGGTTTTGATGCATTAGATTCAATGACTTCTAATATTTGTAAACCTTTTCAGATTGATAGAGATGGTATTAACATTGGTGAAGGAGCGTCACTTTTTATCTTAAGTAAACATCAAAGTGAAATAATATTTGTCGGAGGTGGAGAAACTTCTGATGCGTATCATATCACCGCTCCTGATCCAGAAGGCATGGGAGCTAAAGTGGCAATGCTAAAGGCATTAAAGGATGCAAATTTAAACCCTGATGATATTGGATATATCAATACACATGGCACAGCAACACAAAAAAATGATGAAATGGAAAGCAAAGCAATTTTTGATATTTTTACTGATCAAGTATATTGTAGTTCAACTAAACCATTAACAGGTCACACCTTGGGTGCAGCAAGTGCAACTGAATTGGGCTTATGTTGGCTTTTACTATCTACTGAATATAATCCAGATAAACAATTACCTGCCCAAGTTGGCAATGATAATTTTGATCCAAATTTACCCAAAATCAAATTAACAGGTGATAATAGTATTTGGCAAAAACCATATTTTATGAGTAACTCCTTTGCTTTTGGTGGTAATAATATAAGTCTAATTATTGCAGCAAACTCGTCGTTTAAAACATCATTGAGTAAGGAATGATTTATGTATCATTTAGCAGAAATCATCCCGCAAAGTCCACCAATGCGCTTGATTGACTCATTGGATTATATAAATGAAGAGCAAGCGATATGTACAGCAAAAATTACTGCAAACCATGTCTTTTATGATTATCAAATTCAAGGTATATATGCTTGGGTAGGTATTGAAATGATGGCGCAAGCATCAGCTGCACTTGCTTATTTTGAAGGCAGCGAAAGTGATCATACACCCAGGCGTGGCTTCATGATAAGTGTACGTAATTTCAAAACAAAACAATCTGTGTTTGCCGAAGGTGAAATGCTAACGATCGTTGCTAATAAAGAAATGATCATTGACCCAATTGGTGTGTTTTTGTGTCAAATTCAACTGCATGGCAAATGTATAGCAACTGCAAAATTCAGTGCTTATCAGCCAATCGCTAAAGAATTCGAACAAATTGTTAAAGGGAAAACGTTTTAATGAGAAGAGTATTAGTAACAGGCGCAAGTAAAGGTATTGGTCAAGCAACAGCAATTATGTTGGCGCAATCTGGATTTGAGTTGGTTGTGCATTATAATCGTGATGAGGAAGGTGCAAGATATACAATTGATGAGATACAAACCAAAGGTGGTCAAGCAAATTTGATCCAATTTAATCTTGAAAATAGACAAGATTGTTTTACAAAATTAGAACAAGAAATTGCTCGAAATGGTGCGTTTTATGCTATTGTCAACAATGCAGGCATTTGCGAAGATGTGGCTTTCCCAGCGATGGACGCAGAAGCGTGGGATAAAATCATCCATACCAATTTAGATGGATTTTATAATGTACTAAAGCCTTGTATTATGCCGATGATTCAATTAAGAAAAGGAGGAAGAATTGTTACTTTGGCCTCCGTTTCTGGGATAGCTGGTAATAGAGGACAGGTTAATTATAGTGCTGCAAAATCAGGTATTATTGGTGCAACAAAGGCCTTGGCACTAGAGCTTGCCAAACGCAAAATTACAGTAAATTGCGTCGCACCTGGTCTGATCGAAACAAACATGACTAGTGATCTGGAGTATAAAGATGAAATTGAAAAATATATTCCTATGCGTCGCGCAGGGAAGGCAGAAGAAGTGGCTTCAGTGATTAATTTTCTTTGTTCAGATGCTGCAAGCTATGTCACACGTCAAATTATCTCTGTCAATGGAGGTTTGATATGACAAAACGTGTGGTTGTTACAGGAATGGGAGGCATTACCGCATTAGGCAATAGTTGGCAAGAGATTAAACAAGCGCTTATATCGGCTAAAACAGCAACTAAAAGTATGGAAGAATGGAAAAAAATTAAAGGCTTACATACAAGTTTGGGGGCTCCAATTCTAAATTTTAAAGTGCCAGCACATTATACGCGTAAACAGCTAAGGGGAATGGGTAGAGTGGCACAATTGGCGAGTGTTGCTTCGGAGAAGGCGTTGATTGATGCTAACTTACTTGAAGATAAAACGTTATTGGAAAGTGGAGAAATTGGTATTGCCTATGGCTCGTGCTCAGGTAGCACACAAGCTTTATGTGATTTAATCAAAATTGAAACCGAAAAAACGGTGAAAAATGTAAGCGCCACAACGTATGTTAAATCAATGAGTCATACTTGTGCAGTCAATCTCGCACTATTTTTAGGGTTGACTGGACGTGTGATCCCAACGTCAAGTGCTTGTACATCAAGCTCACAAGCAATTGGTTATGCCTATGAAACAATAAAGCATGGTTATCAAAAAATTATGCTTACAGGTGGAGCAGAAGAGCTATGTCCAAGCCAAGTCACAATCTTTGATACTTTGTTTGCAACAAGCCAAAAAAATGACGCCCCTCACACAACTCCAAGCCCATTTGATAAAAATCGCGATGGTCTTGTAATTGGAGAAGGCGCCTGTACATTGGTGTTGGAAGAATATGAACACGCTAAAAAACGTGGTGCCTATATTTATGCAGAAATAGTTGGATTTGGTACAAATTGTGATGCCAAACATATTACTCAGCCAACAGCTGATAAAATGTGTGATGCGTTGAAACTAGCATTAAATGATGCTGCCATTGATCCAAGTGCCATTGGCTACATTTCAACACATGGTACCGCAACTGAACAAGGAGATGTAGCTGAAAGTCATGCAACCTTTTCTATATTTGGTGATCGTGTTGCAGTGAGCTCATTAAAGGGTAACTTTGGACATACGCTTGGTGCGTGTGGCGCACTTGAAGTTTGGCTTTCAATTATGATGATGAAAGAAGGTATATTTATGCCAACGTTAAATTTGTCCGAAGTCGATAGTGAATGCGCTAAGCTTGATTATATTATCGGTATCCCACGGCAGTTAAAACCAAAATACATTATGAGTAATAATTTTGCCTTTGGTGGAATTAATACATCATTGATTATTAAGGATTATGTGAGTGAGTAAAGTATTGAAATTTCACAAAATGTGCGTATTGGGTAATGATTTTATTGTAATTGATGAGCGTAAAGGACAATGTGATTGGCAATTAGGAGAAATCCAAAACCTATGTGATCGACGTTTTGGGATAGGTGCTGATCAGTTGTTATTAATAAGAGCTTCTCAGATAGCGGATGTGAAAATATCCATTTATAATCAAGATGGCAGCCAGGCAAAACAGTGTGGTAATGGTTTGCGCGCTGTGGCATATTTATTCCTGAAAGAAAATATGCACCAAGAGTCGATTACAATTGAAGTAGAAGGCAAGCATTATGCGTGCCAGCGCGCCTCAAAAGACACTATCAGTGTTAACCTTGGACTACCGATCTTAAAACCACTGACCTATAATTTAGCTGGTAGTCAATTATTTGAATACGGAATTGAGGTCGATGTTGGTAATCCTCACTTAGTACTTTGGCTTAAGGCAAATGCACCAGCATTTGATTTTAATACGCTTGGACAAACAATACAACGACAATACATAGATGGTATTAATGTGCATTGTGTTAAACGTTTAGCTAAAGATAAAATTTATGTCCAACATTGGGAACGTGGAACAGGAGTAACACCATCTTGTGGCAGTGGCAGTATTGCTTCGGTGTTTGCTGGTATTTACTTGGGTTTTTTAACTTCAGCTGTTAAGGTAGAAAACGCAGTTGCTGAACTCGAAGTAAACGTGGTTGATAATGGCTATGTGTTAGTAGGCTCGGTTGTACATGTCTTTGATGGTGAAATAAGAGTAATAAGATGATAAACATTCGAAAGATTCCTTTAAGAACAATGATTTCTGGTTTAGCACATAAGATCAGTGTTATTGAGTATCGGCACCCAATGTGTATTTACAAGCTGCTTTACATGCTGCTGAAACCAATGGGATTGCCTTGATAAAGGCAATGCGAGAGTTTTTAGAAAAAAATGACTTTCCTTATAATGTCACACTTGTGCCATTTGCTAACCCATTTGCAATGGATATTAAAATTGGCGAATATACCTATGGTCGTTTTGATACCAAGACTGGAGAAAATTGGAATCGAGGGTTTAAAAATTTGCTTATGCCTGTTTGTGGATTGGATAAAATCGACTTACAAGAGTTTGTAGTAAAGTATCAAAACCAAGGTTTTGATCAATTATGTCAGGCATTTCATAAGCTTTTGTCCAAACGCCTTCAAGTTTGTATCCAACACGATATTGCACCTCATGAAAAGCTTGCCAATACACTGCATAAGCTTGCTTTGGATGCAGACTTTAGCTTTGATCTACATTGTGACTCAATATCAGTTCCTTATATTTATGCGCCAAGTTATTTAAAAGATAAGCGTCTATGTCACTTTATCAGTGATTACTTTATCTTCACCCCAAATGAGCCAAGCGGTTGTTTCAATCAAGCTATCTTTTACCCGTGGTGGCAGTTGATAACCTATTGGAACGAATTGACAGGTGAGGAACAACAATCACCCAAGCACGCTTTTACTTACGAGATGGGTAATAAAGAAACATTTGATAGTAAGTCAGCACAAAATTTATTAAACGGTATGATTGCTTATATTCAAAACAATAACATCCCCGAAACTCAGGATAAAAAATATGGCTGTCAAGAAGCTGACTTTTTCCGAGTGCGTGCATCATTGGGTGGAATAATAGAATATGACGATGCACAATTAGGAAAAATTCATAACAAGCATGTGAAATTAGGCTCTTTGCATACACAAAGCAGTATTTTGGGAATACAAGAAGCGATTGAAATTACGCTGCCAATTGATGCTATTTTGCTAACAAGAACCTCTTCAGCAACGATGCACGAAGGCGATGAAGTGTTTAAAGTAATGAGTAATTACTTCAAGATTTAACTTTTAACTAATCTACAATTTATTTTATCTTCGAAATTTTACGGCAATGGTCAAAACTTAGCGCATAAAAGCTTTATTATTGGGTAAGTTTCTTATATCTTAAGGTCCCCGCACATTGAATTAATAATATATTATGGTTACGCGACTTATTCGTTATTATCCTATTTTACTCACTATAATGGTGCTGGCATTTACACGTTTAAGTTTTGCCAATATAACGAGCTTGACTCAAAGTGCTATTACCACATTGCCAGCAACCACTAACTATTGCAATGGCTTTTTAAAATATGGCAGCCCTGGTGGCAAAGTTGATTTATATCTTTGCCGTGAAGGCTATATTGTTGGATATAACTATACAACAAAACAACCTAGCTGGGTGGCATATCGTTTAACTGCCAAATCTGCTTCAAATAAGAAAAAAAGACAGGATGAATTTCAGAGCGATCCTACTATACCTTTTAAATATCGTGCTGAACTTTCGGACTATAAAAATAGTGGTTATGACCGTGGACACTTGGCGCCTTATGCGTCGATGGACTTCAGTAAAACAAGTGCCACTCAATCCTTTTATCTCTCAAATATGTCACCACAAAGACCGGGATTAAATCGTAAAGGCTGGGCTAAGCTTGAAGGGGATGTGCGCTTTTGGGCGCAGATGTATCAAGAGCTCTATGTTTATACGGGCCCTGTGTTTAAAAACAGTAAAACACACAAAACAATCGGCAAAAACAAAGTTTTCGTGCCTGAATATTTCTTTAAAGTAATCTATGCACCAAGGCAGAATAAGTCGATTGCTTTTATCATGCCCAACGCTAATATAGATAAGAAAGATGTTGCCAAATACCGTGTATCGGTTAAAGAAGTCGAACAGCGCACAGGATTAAATTTTTTTAATACTTTTTCTACCGAGCAAGTTGCAACATTGACGACTCAAACATCACCTATGTGGCGAACAAGTTATGCTTAAACAAGCAGCCACTTTGAAATTTCATTTGCTAAGCTGATGTCTTCAGAAACTTTAAATCATAATTTTATTTGAGTTTAAGATGCTGTGTAATGCAACAAACCTTATCGAAATATCATTGTTTTAAGAATTTCTGCGTTGGCACTTGTTGCCCGTTTATGGTGAGCAAGGTCATAATAATGTAAAACATCTGTATAGCTATATTGCTTAAAAAGTTCAGCCACATCTTTGGCCTGTTGATAGCCATGTTCAATAATCATAAAACCACTGGGTTTTAGATAGCATTTACCATGCGTGATAATATGTGCAATATCCGCTAATCCGTTATTATTCGCAATAAGTGCATTATTTGGTTCATATTGACGTACTTTGTCACATAAAGCTTGGTCATTTTTATCGATGTAGGGTGGATTAGAAACAATAATGTCAAAACTTTCATTAGCTAAGGGTTGATACCAACTACCACACAAAAAAGTGACATTATCAATACCATGTCGTTGAGCGTTCTCTTTGGCAATTGTGAGTGCCTTAAGGCAGTTATCTACCGCAATAACATTCCAGCTTGGCTTTGAGTTTGCCAAAGCCAATGCAATAGCACCACTTCCTGTACCAAGATCCAACACTGTCAAGTCTGAGGCATTTGCGAATCGGTTAAGAATAGCATCAATAAGCACTTCAGTATCAGCTCGCGGGATAAGCGTATGCTCGTTCACTATTAACTCTAAATTCCAAAAACCCTGTTTACCAGTAAGATAAGCAACGGGCTTGCCCTGTAGGCGTTCATCAAAAAGTCGATTAAACTGGTAAAGCTGTTCTTGAGTCAATTGCTTTTCTGACCAAGTATAAAGGTAGCTTTTAGAAACATTTAATACATGACAAAGCAAACACTCAACATCAAGCCTTACCGTATCAGAAATGCCGTTTAAGCGTTGAGGGTAGCTAAGAAGAATGGTCTTGATGGTATTAGCCATTGTCTTCCGACATTTGAACTAATAAGTCAGCTTGATATTCTTGAATAAGTGGCTGTATTACTGACCCAAGGTCACCTTCCATGACTTCATCAAGCTTATAGAGTGTAAGATTAATTCGATGATCAGTAACACGCCCCTGCGGGAAATTATAAGTGCGAATACGTTCTGATCTATCACCACTACCAACAAGGCTCTTGCGCTGGCTAGACTGCTGTTGCTGCTGCTTATCTATTTCTGCTTGTAAAAGCTTAGCTTTTAACATTGACATCGCTTGGGCACGGTTTTTGTGTTGGGAACGCTGATCTTGGCACTCGACAACTACACCCGTTGGAATATGTGTGATGCGAATAGCCGAATCTGTTTTGTTGATATGTTGACCACCTGCCCCTGATGCTCTAAACGTATCGACTTTTAAGTCAGCAGGATTAATTTCAATACCTTCAACTTCATCTGCTTCTGGCATGACAGCAACTGTGCAGGCTGAAGTATGAACTCTACCTTGGGATTCTGTGGCAGGTACGCGTTGCACACGATGGGCACCAGATTCAAACTTAAGTTGTGAGTAAACGTTTTCACCCGAAACCTTGGTAATAATTTCTTTAAATCCCCCATGTTCACCTTCACTTTGACTTACGATTTCTATTTTCCAACCTTTAGTTTCAGCATAGCGACTATACATTCTAAACAAATCACCAGAAAAAATAGCGGCCTCATCACCTCCCGTTCCTGCACGTATTTCTAAAAATACATTAGCGCTGTCATTAGGATCTTTAGGTAACAACAGAATTTCCAGGTCTTTTGTTAAACGCTCCATCTTTTGTTCGGTTTGGACAAGCTCTTCTTTAGCCATTTCTCTCATTTCAGTGTCACTTTCTTTGAGCATTTCTTTGGTGCTGATAATGTCTTGTTGTGCTTTATCGTACGCTTTAAAGGTTGTGACTAAGGGCTCAAGTTGGGCATATTCTTTTGACAAATCACGAAACTTACTTTGGTCACTAATAATTTCGGCTTCTCCAAGAAGTACACCAATTTCTTCATGACGCTCAATTAAGCCTTGTAGTTTTCTTTTGATTGACTCTTTCATAAATATTATTATCTACCTTTTAAACCAAAAATTTCCTCAGCGTAACCCAATATATCATTACGCCCTTGAACGGCTGCATTTCGTAACGATACACTAGGTGTATGCAGCCATTTATTATTAAGATTGTGAGCAAAGCGCGTTAATACCATTTTAGGATCTTCACCATTTTCTAAACGACGCAAACAACGGCTTAGCTCCTCATCAATAATGTCTTTCGTCTGAGCACGCATCGCTTTGATTGTAGAATCTGAGAGAATTGCTTTTTCATGATTGATGTAATCATTTAAGCCTTTTTCAATCCATTTTTCCGCGCGTAAAGCCGCTTTTTCGCGTAGAGCCTTATTCGTTTGAATTAACCCTTGAATATCGTCGACACAATAAGTTGTAATATGAGACAGATGGTCAAGCATCGGATCGATAACCCTTGGTACAGATAGATCTATCAGTAGCTTATAACCTGTATTTTTTGTCAACATATCGACCGTTACCATAAAACCTGGGCACCTCACCGCACTGACAATAATATCCGCTTGATTAACCAACTCGTCTAAAGCGTTCAAATCAAATGCTTTGGCGCGATACTGATCAGCTACCTTTTTGGCTTTATCTAATGTTCGATTAGCAATAAAAAGCGCTTTTGGCATACATGAATTAAGGTGTCTTGCAACTAAGTTAGCAGTGTCTCCCGCACCAATAACCAAGATCGTTTTATCTTCGAAGTGATCAAGGTGTTGCCTAGCTAAGCTTATAGCAGAAAAAGCAACTGAAACAGGACATTGACCAATATCAGTATGAAAGCGGGTATATTTGGCCACTGAAAATACCTTCTGACAAAGGCGGTTTAGCGTTCCTCCCAAAGTTCCAACAGTTATTGCTTGAGCGTAAGCTTGTTTTATTTGTCCGAGTATTTGCGGCTCACCAAGTACCATTGATTCCAGACCACAACTCAAACGCATCAAGTGGTGAACAACGTGTGTTTCTTGGCGGATGATAAGATAATTTTTAAGATCTAAGTCCGCCCTTTTGGCATTTATCTGCCACCAAGCAATTACCAAATCAAGCTGACGTAATTCAGACAACACAACATAGATTTCAGTGCGATTGCAAGTAGATAAAATCATACATTGCCTCACACCTGCTTGTGCTTTAAGCGATTGTAAATAACTTGACAAACACTCAGTTTCAAGTGCAAATGCTCCACGAACGTCAAGGGATGCTTTTTTATAATCAATTGCTAAAGAAATAAGTGTCATCTAGGTACCTTTATATTGATCAGCTATTTCAGCTATGACAAGTCATTCAGCCACTGAAAATTGGTCGACATTGTACCACAAAAAAAGAAAAGTTCCATTGGCTATCATAGAACCCCTCTGTATATAATGTTTTTTATTTTCTGCTAAGAGACTAGTTGTACTCAAAGTTTGATTTTAAGGACTTGTTTTCAAAGGGCTTTTTGGTGGTGTTGCCATTAGTAAAAATGGGAATTGCCAAATTGAAGTGATATGAAGACTTCGATTGTATACAGGGTATTTTAAAAAAGTTAAAGAGGTAAGGGTCGTTTTTATCGTATTGATAAACTAATGACAAATAAAAAACCTGATGATGTTCTACTTTCACATGACGAATGCCACACTATCATCGACGCTAACTGTTT
>NZ_JAMBMW010000037.1:0-6449 GCF_024208055.1 Candidatus Nebulibacter yamunensis | reverse complement strand
CTTGTAAATGCAAAGGAATTTGGTTTGTTTCTGGTTCCTTATCTTGATCTAATATTGATGTATTTATTTTTTGATAAAGCGAGTATATGTCAGATAAACTTTCATTAATATTATAAAACTCATCATTGAGTTCACTGCGTACCCCAGTTGGCATATCAAGTTTCATTAGTCGTTTTTCAATATTCTCAAGTGCATCGGAGATTTTTTTAAGTGCGTCCACATAATCGTATCCATAAGCTTTAAAATAGTTCTTTTGATATTCTAACTTTTTTTCAAGTTGATTTTTTGGCGGATGGTCTCAGCTTCAAGTTTTTTGCGTTCTGTTATATCTATCGATAAGCCAATAATGCCAATTATTTTGTTATTATGGTCTTTGTATGGCTTCTTATGTGCAATATAATATTTAATTTCTCCATTTTCTACTGTAGACTCTTCTAACACTTTTTCTTCAACTATGCCCATCATAATTTGATTATCATGCTGACTGAGTTCTTCTGCTTTTTCTGACCAAATCTCTTTGTCATTTTTTCCAAGCAAATCTTTAACTTTAATGCCACCAGCAAGTATAGAGTTATTTGTTTTTATGTAGGTTCCCCTTCCATCTTTCCAATAAAGGATTCCTGGTATCATATCAATAATACTTTCTAACTCATGAGTCTTAGCTTTAATTACTATTTCAGCTGTATATAAAATTTCATCTATATTAATTAACTTATATTTTACGATACCGTGATCACAGTTATTAACTACTACTATATAATGCCTTTTGCATTCAATATCATTATTCCTCGATTTCCAATCAAGTCGTACTATATCCTTGATGTCTATATCCAAACCAAATAGATGTGTTTTTTTAAAAACTTCATTATAACTTTTACCTACAAAAGCAGTAAAATTTGAGCTACTTCCACATTTGTTATCAATACATTCTATTATTCCATATTGATTTACTATAACGTTTAATTCTTTATCTTGTTTATCCAAATCAAATCTCCTTTAAGCTTACAAGCTTAGCATTCAAGTAATTTTTACTCTAAAATGACTATGCTTAAAAAATCAAAAATATATATCAATAATGATGTGAGAATCAAGGGACCAACAATAGAAATTATTTTGTTTTTCCTGAGTATTTTTATCACCTTTATTTTTGCTGTATTTAAAAAATCATCTATAATTTGCCACCAGTTTGTCAACATAAAAGGTTTTGGCGTATTCGTTGATTCTGGAACAATTGCCTGAAATAAATTCATCATGATTTTACTTCCTAGTCTTGGGAATGTCATACCACATTGACGCATCCAATCTTTACATGTAGTCGTATCAATTTTCATAATATGATACTTTGACAGTAACCTTAATTTGTCTGCTGATTCATAAAGTGATTTTAAAACAAATAGCGGTGATTTTTCGTCTGTATTTAACAGTGCTTGATACCATTGACCTGTATCATAAATAACTTTTCTTTTTCTCATATTCAAAAACTTCAACAACCTTTGCCATGCTAGAGGTTTGCTATTTTTAAGGTTCATAATCTGCATTTTTTTGTTATTTTCTTTTCTTTGATTTGATAGTTTAACTAGCAATTCTGACAATGTATCAACAGGTATAAAGTTGATATTGAAATTGAATTCTGGCGCATAACCAAAACTTAATACTGAACGAAGTATCATAGAATAATGATCGTTTTCTGTTATAAAATAACCACTTTGGCTATTACCAACAATCCAGCCAGGTCTAACAATAATGCATGCCATACCTTTTTGATGAGCATAATTTAGTAGCAACTCACTAACGTATTTTGTCTGATTATAACCATTGGCTAAAGCCAAATCATGGATGTCTGTATAAACTTTTTCATAAATCGTTTGTGACACATCTTTTGGCACAACTGCGGATATTGAAGATGTGTAAACAATCATTTTCCTTACCCCTAAAAATGCAAACTTGATCAATTCTAGCGTTGAAAAAACGTTGGCTTGCTCGAGTTGTTTATAGCTATATAAATGGTGAACATAGCAAGCACAGTGAATAATTGAGGTTACCTTGCAAGCCAAATTATGGTAATCGTCGTCTGAAAGTCCAAATTGGAACTTTTCAAGGTCACCATTGATAAAATGAATATTACTGAAATTTACTTGACCAAGCTTCAAACTTTGCAACAATTCATTTACTCTTACGTCAAATGCTTGACCTTTTGCTCTTATCAAACAATATACTTGTGTATTTTTCTTATATTGACACAAATATCGCAAGACCTCGCTTCCTAAAAATCCAGTCGCTCCTGTAAGAAGAATGTTTTTGCAACTTACCTCCATGTCAAACGAATCGGTTACTACAGACTCATCAATTTCTTTTTTGTATTCATTAAACCGTTTTAATATATAATCCGTTACGTTGTAATTTGAAGTACTGTTTTCATCCGTTAATAAACCATACAATCCCCTAGGAGTTGGAGCTTCTAAAAATTGCACTAATGACAAATCAAAATCAAAGCTTTTTTTTACTTCAGTCTTTAAATAGACTAAACATAAAGAATCTCCACCCAAATCAAAAAAATCACCATCTAAGGCAATATGTTTACTAGGTAAAACTTTTTGAAATAATGTAATTATATTATCTAAGCTAAGAGTATTTGAACAAATTAACTTTTGTTTATGATACTGGGTGATATGAGTATTAAAACGTTCGACCAATGCTTTACTATCTAGCTTACCATTTCTTGTTAATGGCCACTTATCCAAATATAAGTAATAGCTTGGGATCATATACTTTGGTAATGTATGGCGAATACTCTTTTCATACTCATCCTGATTAATATTGTCACTAATGATAAAAGCTACCAAGTACTGCTGACCATTATCCATCTTGAATACTTCAGCTTTACAGGATGTAACAGCAGGGTTAATTGCTAAAATACTTTCCACATGACGCAATTCAATACGATAACCATTTAATTTAACGAGTTTGTCATCACGACCAATGATGTGTAAATCTCCTTTCCCATCTAGGTAACAAATGTCTCCTGAGTTGTAAACATCTCGATTATCTTGGGAAGAAATCGTTGTATTAGGGGCGTTGAGATAACCTTCAAAAAGGCTTAAACCAGACAAAAACAACTTCTCAGGAACGTAGTAAGGCATTGTATTGAAATATTTATCATAAACCTCAACTTCAACATTTTTCAAGGGCTTGCCTATATTTGGATAGTCATTATAAAAGCTCTCATCGTCATGTTTCCATTCATGTATAGTACTAAATACGGTATTCTCTGTTGGACCATATACATGGATCAACTTTAATGGGCAAGATGAACTGAATTTTTTTATTAAGCTAACATTACAACTTTCACCGCCATACACCAAATATTCAAGCTCGCTCCGTGATAATAATGCCATGTCTGTTAAATAAGACTCAAACAGCTTTGTGCTCATCCACATTGTATTAATAGAATACTTCTTACAAAAATCAAAAACGTAAGCCTTTTCTCTCATTAAATAACAGTTTTCCAAAATGCAAATAGTTGATGTGTTTAACAAAGAACCCCAAATCTCAAACGTAGCTGCATCAAATGAAACCTGGCTGTTATGCATCACTTTTTTATTTTTTGTAATCCCTCTAATAAAATCTGTTTCGCATAAATTAATAATATTAGAATGTTTAATTGGAATCCCTTTTGGTTTGCCTGTGGAACCAGAAGTAAACATCACGTATGCTACGTTATCAGATAAATACCGTACTTTTTCTTTTTGCTTAAAAATATAAAAAAAGCAGTTTGAATCTATTTTAATTTTGGATGCAACTCTATCATCCTCAACCATGCGATCCGTGATAAACCCATACGTGCCAATTTCGAGCATTAAATCAAGCATGACAGCTTCATTCATTTCATGGAAAATCGGTAAATAGGCAGACTTATTTTCCAAAATAGCTAACATATTTTTGATAAAAACGTAACCTCGTGGAACGATTAAACCAATAATTGTTGAAGCTGGAATATAGAAAGACAAAGCTTGTGACAAATGTAAGACATCATTCACTAACGTTTTATAGGTATATTGCCGATCATTTTGTACAACAATAGTATGATTTGGTTGAGCGTATGCATTATCTTTAACCAATTGCTCAAGTCGCTTTTGGTATTTAGTATTTTGCATCAAGACCCTGTTCATATCAAAAGCTTGCGTTTTTATCCTGTTATTCAACGAAATTTCATTTAACTTCGAATTCAAATGATATGAAGTCAGTATGTTGAAGTATGTTTCAAACTGTGCTAAAGCTTTTGTTAGAAAGCTATTTTCAGGTAAAAAACAATCAACATACATCATATTATTATTTTGGTCATAATAAAAAATTACAGGATGATTTTGACATGCAATGCTATTTGCATACGAAAAGCTAAATGAAAAGCTTGAAAACTGCTCCTTTTCCTCTTTTAGTACAAAATCTCTTGCGAATAAATCTGTCAGAAAAAAATATTTATCTCGTATTTTATTTTTTTTCTCTATAAAAAACTGAATAAATTCCAAGATACTAGCGTGTTCAATCTCCTTTAACAAAAAAGGAATATAAGGGTAAAACAATGGTTGTAACTTTTCATTTATTGCATAGTTATGGGTTAACCAAATTGTGCTTGTTTGGTAATTTGTGATTTTTAAAATAATACAACACCATAAAGCAAAAATAAGTTCTTTTTTATTATAAGGTAAATCAATTTCATTCAAGAAATCACATTGAAAAGATAATCGATTATTGACATTCTTATAGGCATAGTTAACATACGAAAACAACTTAGGGCTCATAAAATTTCTTAAAAGACCCAGCCAATAATATTCGTATTTTCCGAGCTTATCAACATGGGTAAAATAATTTTGTATATATGTGCTTTCTATGTCGGACAATACCGCATTTTCAATCACAGAATCACCATAGAGGGATCGCAGTTGCGCATAATATTTCTGTCCATTCCAATAAATTATACTATCATCGGCTTGCTTGGATGTATTGAAAGCCTTATTCAGCACATCAAGAATATAAAAGTGTTTGCCCAAAAGTATTTTGACAACACCAAAATCGTTATAGGAATCCATTGATTCAGATGCATTTAATAGTCTTTTGCAACTTGCATAATCTTCAAAATCTGTTAATAAAAAATTTGGCTTTCTATTATATCCATAATACTCAATCGAATCTGTTTCTCTAAGACAAAACTTAGAATCTAGTAGTATTTCCAAAACGTGAGAAAACTCATCAACAGCTTTTTTGTAGCACTTTAACATAAGTTTTTTTGCATTATCATTTGGCAATACAGGTATTTTTGATTGAAATAATATTGCACCTTGATCGATTTTCTCACTGCAAAAGTGCCATGTATAACCATGTGTTTTTTCAGACTGAAAAATTGCCCAATTTACAGGACATACTCCAGCATATTTTGGTAACAATGCAGGATGAAAGTTCACACAAATTGATTTTTGTAAAATACGTTGAGGCAAGATAATTGGATTCACAATACTAAAAACATAATTTACCTGTGTTTTATCAATGTCACACAGTGCTTTATGTAGTGGATAACATAGTATTTCCTTATCGTTATGCATTATTGAAGCATAAACATCTGTATAAACTGCTTTAATTTGCCATCCTTCTGCTCTTAATACAGTAATAAATTCATTTAACCAGGAAGATTGACTTATTATTATGCAGATTTTATTGTATTCTTCAGCAAGATTTCTCTTTTTTAACACTTTTAAATCACGGTAAGTCATTGATACCCTCCCCCTAACCTACTACCATTAATCTGGGTTTTATTCTATTCCTTCATTTTTTCTAAGAATTTATTCTAAATGCTTCAAAATGCTCATCTCTTTTTTGACACGTTGCGACACATTGCTTTTGATCTGATCTCTCCCCATAATTAAGTTGATTGAAACGGCAACATTATATTTTTAATCGAATTGAGTTTGTATGCATACAACAGTTTTTGTTGTTGTTTTATCAAGCTACAATCAACCATATTACCGCTTCTATACGATAGAATAGCACTAAGTCTAAATTTACAATTTATATTCTAATGGTCAGATAACAAACTGATCAAAGTATTTGTAGTAACAAAAAGTAGCTGCATTGTTATTTTCACGCCACACATAATGCAATATTTTTTTACTTGAAAACACTACCTTACTTAGGCATAACCTCATATTATTGCTAACAGTGCCTAAACTGACTTTAGGGTTAAAAATGGTTAAAAAAAGCTCAATAATCTCTCTCCTTATTCTATCGTTTTTACTGTCTCCCTTAGTATACGCTTATGGGAATACTTGCCCTAATAAACCTTTCTTTAGTCAACAATGCACTGATGAGGATGCTTTGAAGATCAGCTATCAGTTTACTGAAGCTGAACTGCCTCAATTGATCACTAATGAAGTCAATGGCTTAGTCACCTCGTTTGA
>NZ_JAMBMW010000036.1:0-6506 GCF_024208055.1 Candidatus Nebulibacter yamunensis | reverse complement strand
TTTCTTGTAATTGCATATCCCCACAATATTTTATTGTTCACCAATAAGATTACCCGTTGAGAAAATCAAAGCAAAGTGATATAGTTTTTGCAGTGTTTTATTGTGAGTTTGTCTTATCATGTTAGTTGGTTATATTCGTGTTTCTAAATCAGATGGTAGTCAGGTCTTAGATTTACAGAAAGACGCCCTATACAAAGCTGGTGTGGAAGTGGACTACATGTATGAAGATCTTGCCTCTGGGCGCAAAGATGATCGCCCAGGCTTAATCGCTTGTTTAAAAGCTTTACAGCCAGGCAACACACTTGTCGTTTGGAAGCTTGATAGACTTGGTCGCGACATGAAACACTTAATAAGTGTAATTGATGATTTAAATCATAAGAAAATTGGGTTTAAAGTGCTAGCAGGTGCTGGTGCTGAAATTGATACGACAACGGCAAATGGACGTCTAGTATTTGGCATTTTTGCAGCCTTAGCAGAATTTGAACGTGAACTAATCAGAGAGAGAACTCAAGCAGGACTGGCTGCTGCAAGAGCCCGAGGTAGAAAAGGCGGGCGTCCTCGTAAGATGGATATTCAAACTTTAAAAATGGCAATGTCCGCTATGTCTGATCGAAACTCAATTGCACATGAAATTGCCAAACGCCTAGGAATTACAACTACAACACTTTACGCCTATGTTAATGGTGATGGAACACCTAAAGAACTGGGTAGTAAATTGCTGAATAAAGTAGACTCTAATGGCTAAATCACTTCCCACTGAGCAATTAATCATCTTGCATAATAAAATGTCTATGTACGCAGCAAGAGATCCAAAAAGAAAGCAGTTGGTATGTGATTTTGCTAATAGCTTTGGGGTGTCTGAAAGCACTGTTCGACGTCAATTGCGTGAACATATTCATTTTTCAAAGGTTTCTCGACTAGATAAAAACACACCAAGAGTTATTTCTAAGTCAGACATGTTGCTTTATTGCAGAGTTATTGCTGCTTTAAAGCTTCGCACATCAAACAAGAAAAATAAACATTTATCAACTCAGCAGTGCATCAAGATTCTTGAAAATTATGGTGTTGAAACAGCTGAAGGATTCGTAATATCATCAAAAGGACTTTTAAAGAAAACAACCATAAATAGATATTTGAAAAACTGGGGGTATGATCCAACTTCTATGAAAGTTGAACCAGCAGTGGTTAGGTTTGAAGCCGAAAATAGTAATGACTGTTGGCAATTTGATTTTACGCCTTCAGACTTAAAGAAAATTTCTGCTAATAGCTCTAAAAAGCTATTCATTGCTAATGTTACTGATGATAAAAGTGGTATGTTGTATTATGAGTACGTTGAATCAGACGGTGAAGACGTGCTTACCGCATTGAAATTTTTATTTAATGCAATGTCTGCAAAGAAAATAGAAGGTATGCCATTTCAAGGGATCCCCAAAATGATCTATACGGATAATGGTGCTTTTGCAAAAAGCGCATTGTTTAAACGTGTTCTAGATGCCTTGGGAATTCAACTAAAGAAACACTTACCAAAAAATAAGGATGGGCGACGAACAACTGCCCGAGCAAAAGGAAAGGTTGAAAGGACAAATCGCACGATAAAAGAATCCTTTGAGCCTTTATTCCATTTACATCAACCAGAAAGCCTTGAGCAAGCCAATTTATGGGCGACGAATTATTTGCGTCAATATAATCAGTCATCACATCGATCTGAGGATTGTAGCCGAATAAAAGCATGGTCAAAATTTTTACCCGCTGAAGGTTATAGAGAAATGTGCTCTTGGGAAAAGTTTTGTCAAATTGTGCGCGATCCTGAATTAAGACGAGTTGCTTCAGATGGTTGCGTTAGTGTTAATGGTGTCAAATACCAATTATCAACTGAGATGGCTGGATTAGAAGTAACTTTGCTACATGGCATGTTTGACAATGAGCTTCATGTTGAGTTTAACAGTGAAACACATGGACCTTTTTACCCATTTTCCGGTCCAATTCCCTTACATACCTATAGGTCACCTCCTAAGAGCAAAAGAGAAAAGACAGCAGATGAAATAGCTAGCTTAGCTGAAACGCTTTCTGTACCAATATCTGTTATGTCTAACAGTAAAGATGATAGCATCCTCAAAAGCCTAGAAGCTTCACATGTTACTGATTGCCAAATTACATCAATACCATTTAGAGAAGATAAGAAAACAACTTTTCAAAACAGATTAGAGGCAAAAAAAGCAATTGCTAAATATTTGAATAGACCATTGGCAGAATTAAGAGATGAGCAATTAGATCATATTAATATGTTAGTTCAGGAGTCTCTAAATAAAGAGTTTTTACTCTCGAAAGTAAAGCAATATTTTTCTTTGTCAATTGCACAGCTTGAATGATATATAAGGAGATTGAAATGTATATTGAAGCAAATGAATTTTATGGGTTTGTTAAATTCTTTAATGATGCTGGTTACTATGAAACGCAAGCCCATAAAAGGATTTATAATGATATCACCGCACATATTCAATCTGGTGGGATATATGCATTAACTGGTTCAGTTGGCGCAGGTAAAACAAAGTTACTTAATAAAATCCAAAGCGATTTAGATAGTAAAAAACAAATTATCGTATCAAGATCTTTGACGACAGAAAAAAAATCTTTAACCATAAAAACACTGCTTGTGGCACTCTTTTATGACCTCCTCAAAGGAGAAAAGGTTATCAAAATACCATCGGTTAGTGAAAAACGCGAGCGTGAGTTGATTGACCTTATAAAAAAGCACAACAAACCTGTCGCCTTATTGATTGACGAAGCTCATGATATACATGGTTTAACCTTACTTGGTCTTAAAAGACTTGTTGAAACAACCGCCTCACAAGGTTACAGACTGTCTATTATTATGGCAGGTCATCCGAAGCTTGGTAACGCACTTTCAACAGCAGCGATGGAGGAAATAGGTGCGCGAACCAAAATATTTAACATTGATGATGCTATTGGCGATAAAGAAAAATATATTATCTGGCTACTTAAAGAGTGCTTAGATCCGAAGAAAAAATACCAAGAAATTATTTCTCCAGAAGCTATTCAGAAGCTTGCAAGCTCATTACAAACACCTCTGCAAATTCAACATTATCTTACTCAGGCAATACAGTCGGGGCATCAATTAGGTGAAAAAATAATTACCCCAGAGTTGATTGAACAAACATTAAGTTTCGATCTAAATTCATTAGAAGCTCAACTTGCACGAAAGGGTTATCAACTAAAAGATACCTGTGAGATGCTAAATGCAACAGCTAAGGAAGTGCAAGATTACTTACAGGGTAAGTCTAACTCCCCACGGAAAAATGAGTTTATCCAGAAATTGCGCAGTATTGGAATTTCAATATAGGTCATTGATATGAACACTCTTACTACTCAAGAATTACCGGAATACACCACATTCCTCAAACAAGCAACAACTGAGATACATAAGTCATATATACGGACAGTGAGATCAGTGAATAAAGAAGTAACTTCCCTTTATTGGTGGCTAGGCGAGCACATTGTTCAATATCAAGATCAATACGGGTGGGGCAAGTCGGTTGTTGAACGTCTATCCAAAGACTTGAAACAGAAATTTCCAAGCGCAAAATTTGGTTTTTCACCGCAAAACTTATGGTATATGAGGCAATTTTATCTTGAATATAACGGCAAACCAGAACTCCAACAGCTTGTTGGAGAAATTCCATGGGGGCAAAATTTGCTCATCATGAGCAAGGTAAAAGAGGATAACAAAAAGCTGTATTATCTTCAGTCAACTAAAGATTTTGCTTGGACGCGTGATACACTACGTGACCAAATAAACTCAAATGCATATGAGCGGCATTACTTGGCAACTAAACATCATAATTTTGACAGTACGCTCCCAAAGATGCTTGCAGAGCAGGCAGATCAATCTATGAAAGACGTTTACATGTTTGACATGTTGGGCATTGCTGAACCAGTTATTGAAACTGAAATTGAGCGCCGTATGGTTGAAAAAATTAAAGATGTAATCATGGAATTAGGCTATGGGTTTAGCTTTATTGGCAATCAATATCGTATTGTAACGCCTGATTCAGAATATTTTATTGATCTATTGTTTTACCACAGAAAACTACAGGCCTTAGTAGCTTTGGAGCTAAAAAGGACTCGCTTTAAACCAGAGCATGCAGGCAAAATGAATTTTTACTTAAACCTTTTGGATGAGTTCGTTAAAGAGCCTAATGAAAATCCATCTATCGGCATTATTTTATGTGGCGAACACAGTAAATTTGACGTTGAATATGCTTTAAGAGGGATCGATAAACCGGTTGGTGTTGCAGGGTATCAGTTGACCCGTGATATACCTGAAAAACTAAGGGATGCTTTGCCTGATGCGACTCAATTAGAAGAAAAAATTCAGTTTGAGCTTGGTTTGAATCAAGATAAATCAGATGATAAACAATAAAGTAAAGAGAACGCTTCCCGCTTCTATCCTACGCCCATTTAAAGCGGACTGGGAAAAGACCAATTTATGCATAAATTTGGATAGTACGCGCACAAATGAATTGCTTCAATCAGTTTTGCCCAAAGATCAACTTAAATCATATCATATTATCCAAGGAGGCTGCGCTAATCTTAACCTCAAGTTGAAGTTAAATGATGAACGTATGAAACTTTTGCGTATTTATATTCGTGATCATCAAGCATCTTATCGAGAACATGCGATTGCCCAGCTAATACATAAAACCATTCCAGTTCCAATCATAGAAACAATTGGGACTAGCAAAGGACTAAAGTTTGCTTTATGCGAGTTTATGTCAGCTATAACCCTACGTGAACTATTACTCAGCAATCAAATATGATCTTGAAGCCATTATGTATCAGGTTGGTAAAGCACTTACAAACATTCAAAAAATCACCTTTCAAGTTTCAGGATTCTTTGATCAACAGCTTAAGATAATTGCATCTACTGCTGATAATGAATGTATCAAACTTGCCAGACGAGCATTAGAACACAAAACAGCAAAAATAGTGCTTTCTGAAGAGCTTATTTCAAGAATTACTCAATTGCTTTACAAGTACGATAATTTAATCCAAAAAATCAATGGCGTGCAATTGGTGCACGGTGATTTTGGACCGGAAAATATTTTGGTAAATAACGTGAGTTCGATATAAAAGATTGAAATTTATTCATATAAGAGATTCTAATCGGGTTGCTTGAGATCGCCTTAAATGCTATATCTAAAGCCCCAAAACACAAACAACCCTAATGGCTATGCTAGAGACTATTTTTTGTTTTGTCGATGATTTTTGTGAAGAGTTTATCCCTGTATGGCAACAGCATTTGATTGAACATGCTCAGAAAAAACGAGAAAGACAAGGTATGATGGCGTGGAGCGAGGTTATGACTATCATGATACTATTCCACCAGAGTCATTATCGTAATTTGAAGCACTTTTATTTGGATTATGTATGCACCCATATGAAAGATGCTTTCCCACGCACAGTAAGTTACAACCGCTTTGTTGAGTTACAAAAATCGGTATTGGTACCACTATGTTTTATGCTTCACCTGCTTAAGGGAGATAAAACGGGAATTTATTTTATTGACTCGACACCCATCAAAGTTTGCCATATTAAGCGTGAGAAGCAACACAAAGTTTTTGATGGATTGGCTAAGAAATCAAAGTCTACAACAGGTTGGTTTTTTGGATTTAAGTTGCATCTAATTGTTAACGATAAAGGGGAAATCATAGCTTTTAAAGTGACTGCAGCGACAATAGATGACCGTGTACCTGTTGAGGATTTAACCCGTGGGCTTATTGGCAAATTGGTTGGTGATAAATGGTATATCAAAAAGGCATTGTCGGAGCTCTTATTTGAACGGGGGTTGCAACTGATTACACGAGTTAAAAAGAAAATGAAAAGTGGATTGGTTTCATTGATAGATAAAGCACTTTTAAGAAAACGCGCAATTATTGAGTCAGTGAATGATCAGCTTAAGAATATCAGTCAAATTGAGCACACAAGACATCGTTCGATTTGGAATTTCATGACAAATTTGCTGTGTGGTTTAGTTGCATACTATTTTCAACCAAAAAAGCCAAGTTTACGTACTAAGCAGAACCGTGAGTTGATGGCATTGTGATCAATTATATCGAACTCACGTTAAATAAGGTGAGTAATCAATGGAAAGTTAGCGCAATACTGGATTGGGAGTTTGCATTTTCAGGTTCAATGTTATGGGATGTTGCAAACATGCTGCGCTATGCACATCAAGTACCAGCTAATTTTGAAAAAGCTTTCATCTCAGGGCTGGTACAGTCAGGTATTACATTACCTAAAGACTGGAAAAATCCATTTATATTTTAAATATCATCTCGTTACTTGATTGCTTACAACGCTCGAATCCAAAAACCACACCAAATCGATGCTTAGATATAAGGGAATTAATTAAATATTTTATCAGCATGATAGAACAGTAAAATTCTGAGATTGTTAATTATTTTGGTAAAGACTTAAATCAGTTT
>NZ_JAMBMW010000035.1:0-6880 GCF_024208055.1 Candidatus Nebulibacter yamunensis | reverse complement strand
CTTGTAAATGCAAAGGAATTTGGTTTGTTTCTGGTTCCTTATCTTGATCTAATATTGATGTATTTATTTTTTGATAAAGCGAGTATATGTCAGATAAACTTTCATTAATATTATAAAACTCATCATTAAGTTCAGTACGAACATTATTTGGAATATCCAATTTCATTAGTCGGTGCTCAATATTTTCGAGTGATTGAGAAATAACCTTAAGAGATTCAACGTAATCGTAACCATAGGATTTAAGATAGGCTCTTTGATATTCTAATTTTTTCTCAAGCTGATTTTTTTGTTGTATGGTTTCAGTCTCGAGTTTTTTGCGTTCGGTGATGTCGATGGAAATATTTAAAGTTCCAATTACTTCCCCTTTCTTATTCCGCCAGGGCGCAATAGTAGTATCAAAAATTTTAGTGTCACCTGTGATTTGATCTTTAACAATTTCTTCACAGTGGATCTGTTTTTTATAATTGATAACATCATTTCTATTTTTAATCAACTTAACTGCTATTTCTTTTGGATAGACATCAAAAGCATTTATACCTAACCAATTTTTTTCAGAGTTGATATTTGCTGCCTTAACAGCAAACTTATTCATAAAAGTTACTTTGTGTTGTAAATCAGTACCATAAATAGGTTGAGGTATCATATCTGCAAATTCTTCAAAAGATGGCGTAATTGTAGTGATATCTACTGGCATAATGCTTCCTTACTTTCTATCTTTATTTCTCTGAGATAGGTGTTATTTAACGATAAAACGTTTATCTTTTGCCATTTAAAATCAAAGTTTTTTAAATTTTTTAAGATATTTTCAGTTTTATTTTGCAATATTAATAGATTAAACTTACTCATAAAATTCTGATCTTCTTGCCAGCCCATGCGTAATAAAAATCGTCCAATTAAATCACTATTATCATTATTGTGTAAATAATCAATTAAATCGTCAATAAATTTATCAAAGCTCACTTTAGCGAGAGGTTGGTTTTTGACTGTAAGCATGTCGGATAATCGAATTAAATTTGGATTAAAAACGTGATAAGTATCATTGCTTAATTCTACTTTGTTAAAAAGCTTTACAATCGCTTGTGCTGTAATATCGGCAGGGGAGATTTCCACTTCATCCAGAACTTCAGCAATACACCCTAATTGAGCGATAAACTTCACATAGTTAGCAAAAGAGTTATCTTCAACATCCTCTTGTACTTTGCCATTTTGTTGCATAAACGCTAAATTACCGACTCGATAAATATTGCTTTTTATTCCCTTCTCGCGCCATTTAATGGTTTCAATCTCACCTAAATACTTAGTTTTATTGTAAGGTGAGTTCCATTGTCCATTGATATCCAACTGATCATTTTCAGTAAATACCGTTTCGTTGTTATCCTGAGTCACCCCAGGCATCACTGAATAGGTCGAAATATAATGGAAGTCTTTGTGTTTGGTTAATTGACAAAATTGCAGTAAATGAATCGTTGCCTGCACATTGGCAGAATAAAATACTTGTTCAATTCCATAGTGCTTGGCTAATGCCGCACAATGAATAATACTATCTATTTGTTGCGCTAAAGATTGATATTCCCTATCCAATAAACCAATCTTCTCTTGCTCTAAATCACACGGGATATAGACAACACGATCTTTAAAATTATCTTGAAGTGAGCAGTCAAAATAAAATTTGAATTTATGTTCCATTCTCTCAATGGCGTGTGCCTTGTCTTTAGCCCTAATACAAAGATAAATACGATAAGAGGTTAAGCTGAGTAATTGGTTTAATAGGTTACATCCTAGAAAGCCTGTTGCGCCTGTGAGTAAAATATTTTGTATTGGCTTGATTGTATAACTTACCTTTGGCATTTTGGCAACTTCAGTTAAATAGCGTTCTTTTTTAGCTAATGACACCTGATTGAGTGATTTATAAGAATAAGTATGATATTGATGTTTAATTTGTTGGAGTTTATAAATCAACAGATCATGGGTAATGCTTCTATTTTCGGCTAGTTTGCGTGGAGTACGTAAATCAAATATCTCTGAGACAGCAATATCAAAGTTTGCCTGTAAGGTCACTGCCAATTGAATCGCTTTAATCGAATTACCGCCAAGCGTAAAGAAGTCATCATCGATGCCCACTTTTTCAATCAGTAAAACACTTAAGAAAGCTTGGCAGATGAGCCTTTGTTGCTCAGTAGTTGGTGCAATATAGGTTTGATGGCTGCTAAATACAATATCAGGCAAAGCCTTCACATCGATTTTACCATTAATGGTCAAGGGTATTTTATCGATCTGTAAAGCTGCACTAGGCACCATATAATGTGGTAATTTACTTGTTAGTCTATCAAGTACAGTTTTAGGCGTTATCGCATAACTGGCAACGTAATAAGCAAACAGATGCTGATCGTCATTGACCATACGCATCATGACAACTGCTTGGTCAATACCTTCAATATTTATTAAAGCATTTTCAATTTCACCCAATTCAATTCTAAAACCACGGATTTTAACCTGAGTGTCTTTACGTCCGATATACTCTAAATTGCCATCAGGCAGCCATCTGACTAAATCCCCTGTTTTATATAAGCGATCATAGCCTTTTTGTTTGTCTTCTTCAGTCGCAAAGGGATTAGTAATAAACTTTTCAGCAGTTAATTCAGGTTTGTTTAGATAACCGCATGCTACGCCTGCTCCACCAATATATAACTCACCCACAACACCAATAGGTACAGGTTGACTATAACGATCAACGACATAACATTTTGCATTATTGAGTGGCTTGCCAATATTATTGTACAGGCTGGTATTGTTATAATCGTGCATCGTCGCACATACAGTGATTTCTGTCGGACCATAGGCATTAATAAAATTTCTGTTTACAGACCATTTAGTCATTGTTGAATAACTGCATGCTTCCCCACCAGTCAATAAATATTGTAAACAATCCAGTGTCCCTGTAGATAACACCTTGAGAATAGGTGGTGGTAACAATGCTGTATTGATTTGATGCTTAAAAATATATTGATTAAGATGTTCTGGATTAATTTTTGTGGTATTTGAAATAACGTATAATCTTGCGCCAAAACTTAAAGCACTGAAAATCTCCCATACTGAGGCATCAAATGAAATGGACGAGAACTGTAGAAACCTTGAGGTCTCATTAATATTTAACTTTTCTCTTTGTACCATTATGAGATTATTTAAGTTTTGATGGGTTATGCAAGTACCTTTAGGCTGCCCCGTCGTCCCGGAGGTATAAATCACATAAGCCAGATCATGAGAGGTATTTTGAGGCAGTAGATTATCGAAAGGGAAACCTTTATAACTGTTACTATCCAGTGGTATGAGTTGACTATTTGTCATCATTTTAAGTCTTGATAGGTAATGCGATTGTGTCAACAATAAAGATACTTGAGTATCGTCAAGTATGTATCTAATCCTTTCATCAGGATAACTGGGGTCAATCGGCACATAGGCAGCCCCTGATTTTAAAATTCCCAAGATGCCTATAATTATTTCTAAGCTTTTATCTAAGCATAAAGCAATCAAGGTATCTGGTTTGATCTCAGCAAGTGATCGCAAGTATTTTGCCAGTTGATTGGCTTTGGCATTGAGTTCAGCATACGTTAATTGTTGATCTTCAAATACCACGGCAACGTTATTTGGTGCCTTTTCAACTTGTTCTTCAAATAATTGATAAATGGTTTTATCTTTTGGATAGGGTTTATCGGTTTTGTTCCATTGATGTATTATTTTATGGAGTTCTGCTTCTGGTATTTTTGCTAACGTTTTATTGTTATCAATATTCCCACATTGGTTAATGTAGTATAAAAAATATTGTTTTAATTTTGTTATTGTTTGTCGATCTATAAAATAATTGTGTCCTAATAATTCGACTGTAAATTCATTTCCTTGCCTGAAAATGTTTAAAACAAAAGGAATATTCGTTTTTTCGAACCTTTTATATTCTTCTATTTTTCTATTTTGATATTGCTCTTCTATAGAATGAAAATGGACATAATTGAAGGCAAATTGGTATAAATTATCCTCTTGTAATAAATCAGATTTAATTTTTCCGTAAGGATATATTTTATATAAATTGATTAATTCTTGATTTCTCCTTGTCTCATCAATTAGAGCTTGTATAGACTGATTTATAATATTTTGTTTAATCGGGATTGTATTAAGGTGAAGACCAAATAATTTATCTCCCCCTGTCTTTTCCAACCGATTATTGACAACTAATCCTACAATAACTTCTTGGTTAGCAGTGAAAGTAGAAACTAAAATTTGATACAGAGCTAAAAAAACCAGATTAATTGGTATGTTGAATTTTTGAGCTATATTAAAAATAATTTTGTTCTGTGTGTCATTTAGTTTGAAAAACTGTGTATTTAAGTTATTTGTAAACATTAAAGAGTTATTTAACTTTAAATTAACAGTTAGGAATTGACTGTCATCGAAATATTTTTGCCAGAATTTCACGTTACTTTTGTCCGTGATTGCATTTTGCTCATTTGAAACAAATTCACCATAGTAAGGTAGTTCATCTAACTCAATTTTTTTGTTATCAATATACGCAGTTGTGAATTCTGAAATTAAAGATGTAATACTCCAGCCATCTGAAATAGCATGATGAAAAGAAAATATTAATTTAAACGAATTTGGCAAGATACTAGTAATAATTACCCTGAATAAACCAACTTCATTGATTTTGAAAGCATTGTACCTTTCTTCAACAAAATATTTATCAAATGCATCATGCAAATAAATATTCACTTTGTCTTTAACCTTAGCACCATGTTTATGTTGGATTGCGACATACCCATAGGTTTTGTCTTTTACAAAACTAGTTCTTAATAGAGAGTGCTTTCGAATTAAGTCTTCAAATACGTTGATTATCTTAACACAATCAAGGTTATCATTTATTTGATATGAGAACACATCGTGATAGGTACCATCATTATTTGATCGCTCTTGTTCAAAAAACATGCCTTTCTGTAAATATGAAACCGGGTATATATCTTCAATATCTTCATACAATAAACCACTGTTCTGAAGCACTTGTTTTTGTCCTGCTTTGTCAATCAGTGAAAGTGGGTAATATATATCGTTAGAAGGTATATTATATAGTTTTGCTTTTTTCACAATCTTATTAATAGTTCTATAAATAAAAATATCACGCACTGAAATATTAATTCCTAAATGCTTTGCTTTCGAAACAACTCTTATACTTAAAATCGAATCTCCACCTATTCTGAAGAAGTCATCATCTATTCCGATTTGTTTAAGCTCTAATACATCTTGCCATATTTTACATAGTTGATTTTCTATTGAATTTCTTGGAGCAGTAAAAGAATGTTTATTTGTTTTAAATAATGAGACCGGAAATGCTTTTTTATCTAACTTGCCATTAATTGTTAATGGAAATTTTTTCATGTGTATAAAAGCGTTTGGTATCATATAGTCAGGCAAGACTTTTATTAAGTGACTAATTAATTCATTTTCGTCTATTGGATTCTTGCTGACATAATAAGCGGTTAAATAAAATTTATTTCCAAGGTTGTTTTTATCTTTTTTGTTGCCTAAAACGCAGGCTTGTCTAATGCCTTTAAAATTTAACAGGTTATTTTCAATTTCGCCAATTTCTATTCTTAGCCCATTGATTTTAATCTGTGTATCGTTTCTTCCAAGGTACTCTAAATTCCCATTACTAAGCCATCTGACTAAATCACCTGTTTTATATAATTGATCATAACCATTTATTTTATCCTCTTCATCCGCAAAAGGATTTTCAACAAATTTTTCAGCAGTAAGCTCAGGTTGATTCAAATAGCCACTAGCAACGCCATTACCTCCAATGTAAAGTTCACCAACTACCCCCATCGGAACAACTTGTTTATATTTATCTAGAACATAAAGCTTTGTGTTTTGTATAGGTTTTCCAATTGGAATTATGGTTTCTGTAGATCTTATGTCATTATATGCACTAACATCTATAGTTGCTTCAGTTGGTCCATATAAGTTATTTAAGCAAATAGATGGATAGAGAGTTTTAAAACGTCTCGATATTTGATGTGGTAATGCCTCTCCACTACAAAATACATCTGTTACACTATTTAATAATCTTTCAGTTACACTTAATTGCTCAACATGATCTAAATAAAGTTGAAGCATACTTGGTACAAAATGCAATTTAGTGATGCCAACTTGTTTAATTAGTATATGTAGATATTGGGGGTATTTATGATTATCAGGTTTTGTAAATACCAATTGTGCGCCACATAGAAGCGGCAGTAGTAATTCCCATACTGACACATCAAAACCATATGGTGTTTTTTGTAGAATTTTATCCGAACTATTAAAATGATATTCAGATTGTTGCCACAGTAAACGGTTTACTAGAGATTTATGGGTGATTAATGTTCCTTTCGGATTTCCTGTTGTTCCGGAGGTATAAATCACATAAGCCAGATCATGAGAGGTATTTTGAGACAGTAGATTATCGAAAGGGAAACCTTTATAACTGTTACTATCCAGTGGTATGAGTTGACTATTTGTCATCATTTTAAGCCTTGATAGGTAATGCGATTGTGTCAACAATAAAGATGCTCGCGTATCATTCAGTATGTATCTAATCCTTTCATCAGGATAACTAGGATCAATCGGTACATAAGCTGCTCCTGCTTTAAGAATGCCAACAATACCAATTATCATTTCCAAGCTTTTATCTAGACATAAAGCAATCAAGGTATCTGGTTTAATTTCAGTAAGTGATCGCAAGTATTTTGCCAGTTGATTGGCTTTGGCATTGAGTTCAGCATACGTTAATTGTTGATCTTCAAATACCACGGCAACGTTATTTGGTGCCTTTTCAACTTGTTCTTCAAATAATTGA
>NZ_JAMBMW010000034.1:0-7807 GCF_024208055.1 Candidatus Nebulibacter yamunensis | reverse complement strand
GTTAAAACGTTTTAAAATTATTGCCGACAAATATCGGAATAGACGAAAAAGGTTTGGACTTCGATTTAATTTAATAACGGGAATTTACAACTTTGAATTGACTAATTGAGGTTTGGAAAGAACTCTACTGTAAAGTCAATCATACTTCATAACCACAATATCGTTGTCGATATTTTTCAGCACACAACAACTCGACACACTTCATAAGTGCAACCACCCTTCTACCAAGTTAATAAAATCATCGTGGCAGGCATAAAGGAGATAAAAATGGCTAACTATACAGTGACACACACATGCGGACATAATGTAGAGCATAATATCATCGGTACAAATGTGCGTAACGAGAGGGAGCGCAAAGCAGCATGGTTAGCAGAGCAAATTTGCTCAGACTGCAAAGAAAAAGAAAAACAAGACAAAATAGAGGCTATAAATGCAACTCTAGTCAAATTAAGCGGGTCCCCTAAGCAAATAGACTGGGCAAAATCAATACGTATCAACGCGCTCCAGCACATCAAAAAAGTAAAAGAGCAAGTAGACGAGGCTTATAAGCAAGCTAATGGACAACCCCATCAGGCGCGGAATACTTAAAAGAAGATGGCTGTGTTTGGATTGGTGGAGATGTACAAAAATTAATCTCGGTTAGTGCCCTGAAAGAAATGATATAATAGGTGACTAATGGCTACACACCGATCAATAAATCAAAGACTAAACCGCGCTAAGAAAATAGAATCAAAAAAAGCTGCCGCAAATGAATGGATTGATGACTGGTATAAAGACCAGTTAGCGGAAATAAAAAAACTTGAGCGGGCAATATCACTAAATGACTATGATGCGCTTTGTCGAGCAACAGGCTCGCTTAAGCAAATAACGCTTAAACGCTTTGCTGCTCTACCAAATGTTATTGATCATTTTGTGAACTTAATTGATGGCGATTAAGGGCAATTAGGGGTTTGCAGTCCAATGGAACGAAAACGTACGCGTAGTAATTAATCCGGATATAAACTTTACACAGGTTAAGCGGAGGGCTCGCAAAAGGCGACATACTGCTGGCTAAATCTGCTGTCCCTAAGATTGTTGGGGAGAGCGTTAAGGTATCCAAAGTACCAGTTTCAAAAAACTCAGACAAATTTGAAAAATAGGCAACTGTCAGGTCAAGTCTAAACTTATACATTTTCATATTGAAGGAGAAATATGCTTACATTTACTGCTAACGAAACAAGAGATCTATTTCACTGAAGCCTCTAAAGTATTAAAGGTTTGAAACTCACCGGTAATTACTGGCATCCTCTATAAATCCTCTTTATAGTGACTATTATTTTCCTTTTGATGAGATGATGGTTTTTTAATATTTTTTGGCATACGGCTAATACAAGCTCTATGTAATGCTTCTTTAGCATTAAGAATTTTGCCATTTTTAATATAATTTTTAAATGTATCATTTGAATTTGCTGAATCTAGTAATAATTGCTTTAGGTTTGGTATTGAAAGTGCGGGATTGCATGCCAACATTAAAGACGATATTCCTGCTGTAATAGGAGAGCTAAAAGAAGTTCCATTTTGATAAGTTGCAATAGCTTGCTTGCGACCATCTTTTTCTTCATAGGACATAACAGCAATATTTTCACCAGGTGCCGCAATATCAACTATACTACTATTATAGTTGCTGAACTCACAAATTTTGTCACCACAACTCGCAGCGACCCTTACAACAGAATCAAAACTTTGAGGAGAAATTCTTCTTGTTGTAAGTCCTTCTCCTTGAGGTGTAATATCTTTTCCTTCATTTCCTACAGCAATAAAGATTAATCTATTATCTTTAATAAACTCATTTAAAAGAGATTTGTAATTATCGTTTACCTCTTCTAGGAAGGTGCTTATTTTTTTACTTATATCATTTTGAAAAGAATTCCAGTCTTCTTGTTTTATTTTATACTTACTTAATATGGGTTGAGCTTTATTTTTAATAAGATCTAAATATAGATCATAAAATTCGCCTTTGTAAACTTGTTCTTTATCTCTTAAATATTTAACATAGCTTTCAGTAAGTTCTTTTGTACCAACCGAGAAGTTAAAAATAAACCTTACTGGCATATCTCTATCAATGTTTTTAGACATTTTAGATTTTTGATTAAGCTTTTCTAAATGTTTAATTCCCTGTATCAGCAAATCCAAATTATCTTCGTTAATTGTGTTATTGTTATGAAATGGTATGCCTAGAATTTGTGATTTTCTAGAAATACCAGAAACATATATTTCTCTATTTAAACAAAATTTCTCATTAACCTTACATTCTAATTTTAACAAATCTCCTGCTATTAAACCAGCTACAGATACGCCATGTTTATCATCTAGAATACTAGTCTGTTCTATTTTTATTTTATCAAGTTTTTTGTTATTAAATTTTTTATTTTCTAAAATACCTATAAAACTAATTGGACCACCATCTACTACAGTTGAAAATCTATTCTTATCAGGATCAAGATTATTGTTAATTCTATCTATCAAATCCCATGTTGCTTGATCAAAGTAATTAGGCATTTGGATTCTGTCTTTTCCAAAAGAAATAGATGACAAACATAATATTAAGATTGTTCCAACAAGGTTTAGAAAGGAAAATATGATCGAAAACATATTAAAATTACTCCTCATTACATTCTTCACAAGAAGCTATTGCGGTTTTTCCTTGGTCTACTGATAAATCTTCGTGAGTATTATTAAAAACGCACCCAGCAATGTCAGCACTAGTTTGACCATTACTATCGTTTGTTTGTTTTATCTTACTGTTTGTTACTTCTACTCTAAACAATTTAAGCCCAGTTGCTTGACCAATTAAGCCCCCAACACATTTTGATCCAGTAATATCAGCCTTTTTAACAAGGACATCATATATTTTAGCTTTATAAAAATTTAACCCCGATACATCTCCAAAAATTCCAACGTTAACATCATTAGGTCGATTAATAAAGATACCTTCTATTTGATAACCATTACCATTAAATGTTCCTGAAAATGGAGCTTTATTATTAACTCCTTTAATTGGGAAAAACCCTCTTTTTTGATTGTCTTCATCTGTCCAATTTTTAGTTTCTGAAGCATCAATATTTTGACTTAAAGCGTATGCGCCATTCAAATAACCAGCGATCGCTTGAAGGTCATAAATATCATTGACAAGCATATACGATCGTAACTTCTTATTAGGAACAATATGTTGTCTAAAATCGTATGAATTATAATATTTATGGTTATTATTTTCCGTAGAACTTATTGGATTGTAGTAAATTTCAACAAAATTTTCCGCTAGATCATTTGATAGAATTACTTGATGTTTTTCGTCAAATGAAACATGACTTAAATATTTTTCAGACGTTTTTTGTTTTTCGTAATCGCCATAATCAGGTTCAATACCTGCTCTTAAAATAACAGAACCATGTCCTTTACTAATAATTTTTCCCCCTGATTTTAAATTTATATTTCTTCTAGTTTGAATAATTAAATTTTTATCACTTGACCATTCTATCTCCCCATTAATAGCTATGTCCTCATCAACCAAAGTGCCTTCAGGATATGTGTAATTTTTATTTTGATCTTTATTCATTAACTGATTAGAAATGTAAACCGCATGAGTGTTATCAATTTCTAAACAGAACAGTGAAACTGGAAAAAACAAAACTGCATATAAAGGTATTAACTGATTCTTAAGCTTCATTTTTTATCTCCATCTTCTACATTATTTATACTATTGATAACATTGATAGCAGGTTGGACAGTATATGTAATTTGTATCAATATGTATTTATGACAAGTTTGACTTACTAATTTAGAGTAATTGGATTTAAAGTCAGGTAGTGTTTTACTTTGTCATTCATATACTCCTCCCCCATTCACAGGCTATGTGGAAGAAGTGACCTGTGCCCTAGCAAAGCTGTGGTAAAGATGGTGATAGATCCATCCGAAATCGGCTGCCAGAAGCCGATTTCAAACCAACTTATGTGGCTATTATTAAGAGTAATTGTTGTGAGCGATAAGTAAAGTCAGTGTTAAAACTGGCGAGGTATGAGTTAGAAAGACGAATGGAAGTGAATCATTATAAATGTCGTTAGCCACAAATGATAATATCAAAACCAAGAGTAGTCACTTCTTCCACATAGCCCGATCTTGATAAGTTTCACAGGCGTATTAAAACCTGTCTAAGCAACACCCAACCAGTTGATAAATACGGTTTTGGATATATTCCAACGCTTACCTTTAGCAAAATAGCTAAAGAGGCATGGGTGAAATACTTTAATTATATTGAAACAGCTATCGCCAACGAATATCACTGGCAATCAATTCATGATTTAGCATCTAAAGCCAGTGAGAATATTGCAAGACTAGCTGCCCTATTCCACTTATTTACAGGCAAGCAGGGTACTGAAATATCTGTTGAGCATATTGAGTCCGCCTATCAGATTATTGAATGGCATTTAAACGAAGCTAAACGCATCTTTGGAGAAACTAAGCTGACACAGGTGGAGCATGACGCTAAATTAATACTTGATGCTATCATATCAAAGAATATTGTTGAAACGACTTCACGCGAGATTTTACGTGTCACACCTGTCCGTGACAAAGGTAGACGAGATAAAGCTATTAAGCTACTTGAAAAGTCACATTATCTTATTTCAACGCCTGATGCTAAGCGCACAAAGATCATCTTTCACCCAACGCTATTCAAAACCTCTGTGACAGTTTGACAATTGTGACAATAAAGATAAATGCCTTATAAATCTATAGTTCTATAATCCTATAATTGTCAAAATAATGACAAT
This sequence comes from Candidatus Nebulibacter yamunensis, assembly GCF_024208055.1. Taxonomy (NCBI): domain Bacteria; kingdom Pseudomonadati; phylum Pseudomonadota; class Gammaproteobacteria; order Thiotrichales; family Francisellaceae; genus Candidatus Nebulibacter; species Candidatus Nebulibacter yamunensis. The sequence goes on along the minus strand of NZ_JAMBMW010000034.1, from coordinate 2,999 downwards.
AGTTTGAATCACTTTGACAATGTCACAATCAAGGTCATTATGTAGCCACCTTAAATTGATTCATGATTTTAGTTTGACTTACCCACTTCTTAATAGTAGAAATGCAACAACAATAATAAATAGCCGTTAAGCATGGCAGTAAAACATAAGAAAAAGCGTAATAAAAAATATACGCCTAAACGTCACATAGGCTGGATTGGTTATGGCTACATCGAATATGGAAATTATCGCTGTTACTTTGAAGTAAGATTTAACCACCTTAACAAAGAAATCAGGAAAGATGATGATTTTGGTGAGTTTGTAATTGACGTTTTGGACGAATTTGCAAAAGACGATGGTATCACATCAGAAGCAACCAATCTGAGAATGCTCAGTTGGATGGAGTGGTGCAAGTAGCTCTAGCTCGCCTTTAAGGTTATCGTATAATCTAAGCCCGCAGTATATAGTTGATCTTCCAAAAGACGAGAAATAAAGAACTCTTTAGGATGTTTTAGATACTCAGCAAACTTTAAAGCAAGCTCAACATCCGCCTTACGCTCGCCACTTTCAATATTGCATAGGTATTGTCGACTGATACCAATAGAGCGAGCCATTTCAGCCTGAGAAACATTTTCACACATCCGTAACGACTTTACCATATCACCAAAATATAGATGCCCCGTTATTTCAGATATAGCCTGAGCTGCACTTAATCTGTTTTTACTAATATTCATGTTTGTTTACCTCTATTATCTCAAGATAGCTAACTTCAATTCTGCCGTTTTCATGTTCAACATAAAAAGCTCGGTACGCTTTGTTTAAACGAATTGACCGCTGTCCAGTTCGGTCACCTTTTAACAGTTCATCATGGTATGAGCTTATTTTTCTAACCTCTATAACACCATATTGCTCAACCATCAAAACCCACGTATTTAGCTTATCAATTATATGCCTTGGTATTTTTCTTAGTGATTTTGCCACTTTCCTGTCAATTATAACTTTGTTTATATTCATCTAACTAAAGCACAGTAACTGATATAAGTATAATTGTATCCTAATTTGGATACTTTTGCAAATATTGATGTCAGGTAACATCAGTATACATGTCAGATTTATGTTGGTATTTGTTTTAGTTGGCACTTTGAAATCAATATCAAAGGGGCAAGCCTAACAGCAGCTACACCTTTAAGCTGCGATAGGGTCAATAGGTGTATGTTTCTGTTTGGCATTCCACAGGTCATAAGCTAATTGTAGGTTTAACCAAAATTCAGCTTCCATATTAAAAGCTTCAGCAAATGCTAAAGCAGTATCAGCAGTAATTCCTCGCTTGCCATTTACAATTTCGTTAACCCTTGCATATGTCCACCCTAAATGCTTTGCAAATTTTGACTGCGTTATCCCCATTGGCTCCAAAAAATCTTTCAACAGAATTTCACCGGCATGGGTTGGTTGTCTTGTGGTTGGAAGTCTCATTTTATCCTCCTCAATGGTAATCAACAATATCAACGTCTACTGCACTATTCTGAACCCACTTGAATATAATGCGATACTGATTATTAATCCGTATTGACCAATAATCTGATAACTTACCCTTTAGTTTTTCCAATTTATTATTTGGCGGCACATTCAAGTCTTCTATCTTAGTGACAGCATTTAGCTGATCCAATTTTCTAACAGCAAGTGAATGTAGATTTGTTGGAAGCTTTCTAGAGTATCTAGTAGATACTCCATTAAACACATCTTCAGCCAACTTACTATTAAAATTCTTAATCAAAGCTCGATATCACTTGATGTTTTTATGAATTCTAGATCGATATACGATATATGTCAATCGGCGACCATCTGTTTTTCCCATTAAACTATAGTTTGGTGGGAGCATACATCCACAGCCAACGTGCAACTTTGTGTGACTCGTTAAATGTCTGCATAAAATTCTTTTGTTATCAGCACTTGATCTAAATATATGCGTCAATTTTAAGTGCATTAAATTTTCCTATAAAGTTGTTCCATTTTAATTTTTGTGCCATAATCAATTTTTATATATTTTATGGAGCATAAGTGTTTTAATTATGATTTATGGATATGCACGAGTGTCAACTCAAGATCAAAATCTTGATATGCAAATTGAAGCTCTCAACAAATATCACTGTGACGAAATTATCACAGAAAAGAAAAGCGGTACCTCACTGGAGCGCCCTGCTTTTAAAAAACTGCTCGACACCTTACGAAAAGACGATACGCTGGTTGTTTATAAATTGGATCGCATCAGTAGATCAACCAAACACATGATTGCACTATCAGATCATTTTAAGTCTAAACAAATTAAGTTTGTTTCTATCAAAGATCAAATTGATACTACCACACCAATGGGTGAGTTCTTCTTCACGGTGACAACGGCATTAGGGCAACTTGAGCGCGACATTTTAAGCATGCGTGTCAAAGATGGAATTGAGGCTGCTAAAAACCGTGGTGTTAAGTGCGGACGACAGCCAGGAATGGCATTAGAAAACAAAAGAAAATGTGCTTATGCTTATGACATTATTACAAAGCTTAAAAAAAATGATACGACATCAGTGGCTCAAATTCTTAAAGATCAAGGAATTGCACGTAACACCTATTATCGCTATGTGAATGAATATAAACAAAAGTCGCCTGAGGCTCAGGGCGAGTTGTTTTAATTGTATTAGTATTATTGAAAATTTAAATTTAAAAACGATCAGTACCTGTAGCGGCTCGCTTTTATAATCACCCCGACCCGCTTTTATCGCTCAAAGTGGGACCATATTAATTGACTCTATAAATATTTTTCGACCCACATTAAATGATTTTATCCGGTGCGCCTAAAGTGTCAGAAAAACGAGAGTTTTTCTAGTGGCATCTAAATAACCTTATATGTAGCGGCTCGCTTTCATAATCACCCCGACCCGCTTTTATCGCTCAAAGTGGGACCACATTAATTGACTCTATAAATATTTTCTGACCCACATTAAATGACTTTATAAATTTCTCGACCCACATTA
>NZ_JAMBMW010000056.1:0-1093 GCF_024208055.1 Candidatus Nebulibacter yamunensis | reverse complement strand
CTTATTACACCATGAAAACCGTCCTCATCACCGGTTCGTCCGGCCTCATCGGCTCCGAAGTGAGCCTCTTCTTTGCAAAAAACGGTTGCGCCATCCATGGTGTGGACAACAACCAGCGCGCCGTCTTTTTTGGACCGCAAGGAGACACCCGCTGGAACCAGGATCGGCTCGCCCAAGCCATCCCATCCTACACCCATCACGAACTCGATATCCGTGACCGACAGAGGGTCATCGACCTCGTCGCCACCATCCGGCCCAACGTGATCATCCACACTGCGGCACAGCCGTCCCATGACCGCGCCGCCGCCATCCCCTTTGACGACTTCGACACCAACGCCGTCGGCACCCTCAACTTTCTGGAGGCCGCCCGCCGCGCGTGTCCGGAATCGCCCTTCATCCACATGTCCACCAACAAGGTATATGGCGACCGGCCCAACACCCTACCCCTGGCCGAACTTGAAACCCGCTGGGACTACACCGACCCCGCCTATGCCGAAGGGATCTCCGAGAATTTCTCCATCGACCAGAGCAAACATTCCCTTTTCGGTGCCTCCAAAGTGGCAGCCGACGTGATGGTTCAGGAATACGGGCGTTACTTCGACATGCCCACCTGCTGCCTGCGTGGAGGCTGCCTCACCGGCCCAAACCACTCCGGCGTCGAACTTCACGGATTCCTCAGCTACCTCGTAAAATGCAACCTCGAGGGCCGCGAATACAAAGTCTTCGGCTACAAAGGCAAACAGGTCCGGGACAACATCCACTCCGAAGATGTGGCGCGCTTTATGTGGGAATTCACAATGGCCCCTCGTGTCGCCGAAGTCTATAACTTGGGAGGAGGCAAAGCCAACTCCTGTTCGATCCTCGAAGCCTTCCAAATCGCCGAACGCTTTTCCGGCCGGCCACAAAAGTTTTCCTACCTCGACGAAAACCGCATCGGCGACCACATCTGCTACTATAGCGATCTCCGCAAAATGCAGTCCCATTATCCCGCGTGGGGCATCACCATCTCGCTGGAGGAAACGATCAGGCAGATCGTGGAAGCGTGGAAGAAGCGAATTTAGCGCGGATTCGACGGAAGCAACCTAAGAAAAAG
>NZ_JAMBMW010000055.1:0-1112 GCF_024208055.1 Candidatus Nebulibacter yamunensis | reverse complement strand
GGTGGTACCTATGTAAAAGGCGGAATGCTACTGGCTAAAGCTGTTGCACCAAAGATGATTGTGGAGAATGTTAAGGCAAGCGTTGCAGCGGGGAAAACAACTCAAGCTAGCCATAAAGCAGGTAAAACACGCGAGTTTGTGACTACTGTTCGAAATGGCGGAGATGAACTAGTAGATGTGTTCAGGGCTGTTAAACCTGATGAATTGGCTGATATTCGAAAAACAGGTGCACTCAATAATCTTCCAGGATTAGAAGGGAAGTATTTCACAACAAGTGCCGAGTCGGCTGCGAGTTATGCTAAACAGGCAGTTAAAGCCTTTGGTGATCCACCATATACGATCGTTAAATCACAAGTACCGCGTAGCGTTCTGAATCAACCTGGAATTTCAGCGACAGTAGATCGAGGTATTCCTGCATGCGTTCTTCCTAATAAGAACCTGCCTGGTTTGGTTCCACAAGTACTCAACTACTCGCCAGTGCCATAAGGATTCAGATATGAAAGGTATTTTTGCGAAAATAACGCTTCTTAACACTGAGGAAGGTGGTCGCTCACAAGCTATACCAGCGATGAATTTTGGATGCCCAATGTACGTTGAAAATGTTCCAGAAGTTGCAAAGCATGCTTACGATTGCCGTTTGCTTGTCCAAGAGTATGGTAAACCCATCTCGCTAGGAGATACCGTGGAGAATATTAGAATAGTGTTTCTTTCACCAGACGAGGTGATTCCGCGGTTAAAAGTTGGAACGCGCTTTACGTTGTGGGAAGGGAAAACAATAGCGTGTGGAGAGGTTACTTCGATTGAGTTGTATTAATGTCATTACCAAGGTAAACTGTCAGACCAATTACCAAAGGATTTTGTCGTGTTAATTGTATTAGTCTAACCTTAAAAATGAGTATTTATTAAATACAGAATCGCGGTTTTATAGCATCGGTGTCTATTTAATATCTTAGGATAGGCATCTATTTCAGTAATGTTTAAATAGAAAAATTTATCCAACAAAAGTTGTTGAAATAAAATAACATGATTGATACTATCAATTTTGAATCATTATTAAGAGACCCCCATTTCTTAATCGCAACCTCCTTTCCACTGACAAAAAAAGGATTTAC